>QMOE01000332.1 GCA_003648125.1 Chloroflexota bacterium | reverse complement strand
CCAAGATGGCCGCGCTCCATAGCGGGCGTCCTCGCCCGCATGCGGCCAAGATGGCCGCGCTCCAATACCACGTTCCGATGACTGCCTGGGAGCGCGGGCGTCCCCGCCCGCATGCGGCCAAGATGGCCGCGCTCCAATGACCACGTTCCGATGACTGCCTGGGAACGCGGGCGTCCCCGCCCGCATGCGGCCAAGATGGCCGCGCTCCAATGACCGCGTTCCACGGCGCGCAAGAAAATAATGCGCACAACAATTGACAGAAAGATTCAGTGCTGGTATACTGAGTTTCACATTACAATTCAGGAGGACAAAACAATGGCAGTTACAACTGTACAGGAAATCTTTGATCGTATGTCTGACCTGGATCCGTCAAAGGTTCAGGGGCTTGACGCCGTCATAGTCTTTGACTTGAGCGGGGATGAAGGCGGAAAGTGGGCGTTGACGGTAAAGGACGGGAAAGTCGGAGTGAAAGAAGGTGAAGCGGATTCACCGAACATGACGCTCTCTATGGATAGTCAGGACTTTGTCGCCATGTCCAATGGTGAACTGAACGCGACCAGCGCGTTCATGCAGGGCAAGATCAAGATCAGCGGCGACATGAGCCTGGCGATGCGGCTGCAGAGCATCCTGACATAGTGTAGCGGTATCTAGCGCCGGCTGATCTACCAGGCGACTCCTCTGCGCTCCGCGAGTGAGGCGTTTGGAAAAAGTTCAAAAAAAAGCAAAGGTCACGAAAGCCTTTTGTGCTTTTCGTGTTCCTTTGCTTTTTTTCACTATGTGGGGCAATTTGTCCTACTTTTCGACGACGATGACCGCAGGGATAGGCGTCATAGAATCAATCTCGACGCCGGCCCCGTCGGAATTCAGCCACAGGCCGGTGGAGCTGCCGCCGTCCAGGTTGAGCGCGATGTCTATCCCCAGGTCAGAGCCGGCCAGGAAGACGGCCAGATCGTGCAGGCTGAGGTAGCCTCGCGGGGCGACGACGACCAGGATACGCCCGTCGTTATCTTGAGCCAAGACGGTGCGGCGGGAGGGACTGCCATCGTCGGCGTCGGCAGGGAAGCCCATCACGCCGCCGGGTTTGACCAGCACGGGGAATGATTGCACCGCTTCGGCCAATCCCTCTTCGGGGTCGTAAGGCCACTCCCGCAGCCAGCGCACGCTTACCTGTCCGTTGGTGGTGACGGCGAACATGCCGGCAAAATCACCCAGGGGCACACCCGCCGCCCGCTCGCCGCTGATGAGCAGGGCGGTGGCTTCCCCTTCGGGGTCAAAGTAGCCAGCATTGACGACTAGTAGAGCCTGTAGCTCGTCCGCCCACGCAGACACCGAGCGCGGGCTGGCGGGTTCGTACCGCACGCGGAAGCGCAACTTGCCGGGATCCAGACGCAGGATGACGACCCGCTCCGAGACACTCCCAGTAGCAACGTCCATCTCCCGCAACTCGACGCCGGGTTCCAGTGACCGCCAGCCGGTATCCGGCGGCAGAGGGACGGCGTAGGTGGCCTGAGCGAGAATCTCTAACCGGTCGGCGTGGAAGCGCGTCTGGGAAACGCGAGCTTCTCCGGGCAGCGGGCCTACCAACGTCAGCGCTGCCAATGTTTGCTCGGATGTTGCCGTGGCGCGTGAGGCCGCCCGCGCCAGAAAGCCCTCGTCGGGCAGGGCGTAAAGTTCATCGCCCAGCACCAGCCTGCTGGGGGACAGGCTCGTCTCGGTCTCCTGAAGGAGCAACAGTCCCATCCGCTGCCAGCGCAGCCCCAGGTTGACCTCGGCGTAGATAATCAGGCCGCCAGGTTGGAGGTCAATCCACGGGTCGCGGTAACGGTCGCTGATGTCGCCCTCGGGGAGAAAGTGACGGCGCAAAAGATCGTTGAGGGCCGGCTCATCCAGAGCGAGCAGGTAAGTGCTGGCGCCGGGCGTCGTCCCGTCGCCGGTGATTTCTCCATTGCCCAGGTCCGCCAGGGTCAGATTGAGCGGATCCGGCAAGTGGGGTGGCAGGAGCAGCTCGGCGTGGTCGAGGGGAGAGCCAGTGCAAGTCAACGGAGCGGGGTCGGGAGGCAGCGCGCCTTCCAAAGGCCCTACGCGCGTCAGGCCCAAGAGGGCGGGCAGCAAGCGCGGCGCCGCGTTGACGGCGAGCAGCGCCAATCCGGCGCACGTCAGACACGCCAATGTGCTCGACAAGACTAACTTGATATTGCGGCGACTGGGCACGTTTTCACTCCATCTCATTCCTAACGGCGGGGATGCACTGTACCACGATTTTTTGTCCCCGGCAAGGGGATGTTCATCGCTCGGCGAATGGAAGCCTCACGTTTTACGCCTCGCGCTTCACGTTCTCGCGGTTGTGTGATAAAATGAACGTAAGAGGTAACTGCTCAGGTGCCCGGCACTTTTGCAAGTGCCGGGCACCTTGAAAACTTGCCCATGCCTGAGCAGTTACCATAGGAGATTACCAATGCCCATTCGTGTGCTTTCAGACCAAGTAGCTTCGCAGATCGCCGCCGGTGAAGTGGTGGAGCGGCCTGCGTCCGTGGTCAAGGAACTGGTCGAAAACAGCATAGATGCCGGTGCGCGCACCATCCAGGTGGAGACGCGCGCCGGCGGCAAACGGCTCATCCGCGTGAGTGACGACGGCTGCGGCGTGCCGGCCGCCGACGTGGAGGTGGCCTTCCAGCGCCACTCAACCAGCAAGCTCACCACGGCGGACGATCTGGCACATATCACCACGCTGGGTTTCCGAGGCGAAGCGCTGGCCTCTATCGCCGCGGTCAGCCGGGTAACCTTTGCCACACGCTTCGCCGACGAGCCGGTAGGGGCGTTGTTACGCTTGGAGGGACTGCGGGTGACGACTCGCCAGGAAAGCGGCCGGCCTCCGGGCACGGCGGTGACGGTGGAGGATTTGTTTTTCAACATCCCAGCACGGCGCAAGTTCCTGCGCACTGAACGCACCGAGCGCAGACACATTGACGGCTGGCTCACCCGCTACGCGATGGCTTACCCGGAGGTGTGCTTCACGCTGAGCCACGACGGGCGACCCACCTTCCAATCGCCCGGCCTGGGCAAGGACCGGCTGCGCGACGTGCTGATCTCGGTCTACGGGCTAGAGATCGGCGCTGCCGTCCTCGAAATCATCTCCGACGAGCAGGGGCAAGTACCAGGTATCCAGGTGGCCGGTTTTGTCGGCCCGCCGTCGCTGCACCGGGCCAACCGGGGCTACATCACGCTCTTTGTCAATGGACGCTGGGTGCAGGACGTGCGGTTGAGTTACGCCATCATCCAGGCCTACCGCACACTTCTGCCCACCGGGCGCTACCCGCTGGCGGTGGTGATGGTGCACATGCCGCCGGAGGAGGTGGACGTGAACGTGCATCCCGCTAAAGCGGAGGTGCGCTTCCGCGACGGCGACGCGGTGTTCCGAGCGGTGCAAAAGGCAGTGCGCAGTACGCTGCTGGAGCGCTCTCCCGTACCCATCGCTGTCCGCACGCCAACAGCGTGGCCTGGCTCCCCGACCCAGCGACAGGACGAACGCCGCGAGCGGCTGGCCGGGCTGAGACCACAATCAGCCGGCGAGCAGTTGCGCTTTGAGGCGAAACCGCTCGAGGCCGGAGCAGTGAGATCGGCGGAGGGAATCCCCCCACTGCGGGTGGTGGGACAAGTGGGCACCACTTATGTCGTGGCCGAGGGGCCGGAGGGGCTATATCTAATTGACCAGCATGCGGCCCACGAGCGGGTGTTGTTCGAGCAGATGCTGGCGCAGCGGGAGCGGGCAGACGTACCGTCGCAGGCGCTCTTGGAGCCACAACCGGTGGAACTCTCGTCCGAGGCGCTGGGACCTTTGGAGGAACATCTGGAGGCACTGACAAGCCTGGGTTTCCAGACGGAGCCTTTCGGAGGGACGACGCTGCTGGTGCGCGCACTCCCCGCGCTCGTAGCGCAAGAGAATCCGCGCCAGGTATTAGAGGACGTGGCGGCGGCGCTCTTGGCGGGCGACGCGCCGCTGGCGAGCAGGGTGGAGAAGGCAGT
>QMOE01000331.1 GCA_003648125.1 Chloroflexota bacterium | reverse complement strand
TGGTTGACGCTTCATACTGGTGGCTCCCCGCGCAGGGAACCCCCACTCCCAGGAGGTGTACTGGCTTGGAAATCTTTCTCGACGAACTCTTCGAGATCGACGCGGCGGATCCGGATGAACTGCTGACCAGCCCCTAGTCGTATCATAGGCAGAGCGCCGTCTCTTATCCACGTAAAAACTAGCTTTTGATTAACGCCGAGTATGATAGCCGTCTCCGCGACGGTATAGAAATCCAGTATATCCAGGCGCGGTGGCTGAGAGCGAACAACAGCGTTATTCATCGCTACTCCTCAAATAAATGGGACATGACTTGACTGAGCTATACATACAAAAAGCCCGAGGAGACATTCTCCCCGGGCGGTGAAAACAAAAAGCCC
This sequence comes from Chloroflexota bacterium, assembly GCA_003648125.1. The sequence goes on along the minus strand of QMOE01000331.1, from coordinate 3,662 downwards.
AGAGAGAAAATTCTCTCTGGGCTACAGGTACTCTCTATGTGACCGGTTGGTCAGTTGCGCAGAAACCGATATTTTGGTATAATATTACTGAGGGGCAAGCATATCAAGACTGACAGTGTGTCCCAAAAAGTTACTTAAAGATTGGGCCACGCCCGTCGCTCCCGCTGCGACAAAGTCGCACCAGAGGGTAAGCAGCCAGAGTAGGCTGCACAGCGGTTAGCTCATACCTCTGGACCCGGACTCCTGCGAGCGCCACTCGCAGGAGTCCATTTTGTTTTAAAGGCTCTTTCGCTCTTTTCCAGTGTTGGTCGAAATCCTCCAGGACTTGACCGACTGCCATTATATCATCTATTCTTGCTGGGCGCAAGTTGGCCCCGACCACCTGCGCGCGGTGTTTCTCTGCCAGGAATTGCTCGTAGGTGATGTGCCCTTGCAGGTATAGATTGGTCGCTCGCTGAAGACGAGCCTGAACCTCTTGCTTTCCATCTTCCATTGCCGCTCGTTGCTCTACAGGCATTGTTATCTTTATCACTTGCTCTCGCCAATCTGAGGGAAGGTGGAAAGACAACGAGCGCAAGAATTCGATGACCTGAGATTCGATCTCCTCAGCCTCCAATGTGGGTTGATCGCAGTCTCCTAAATGTTCGATACGGCTAGTATCACGATAGTAGCGGTGCCCCGTGCCAACTGTCGTCGCCCGCATGCGACGCCCGCAGGTGTCACAGATCAGCAATCCCGAGAGAGGATGAACGTTTGGTTTCCCCCGGTCATTGCGGGAGCGACGGGATAGACGTTGACGGAGACTCTGAGCCTTTTTGAAATCCTGCGGTGTGATCAGCGCTTCGTGGCGGCCGGGGAAAACGGACAGTGCCTGATTTCTTTTGCGTTTGCGCCCCTGTTTGTTCTTCCCGTAATAGGGAACGACGCCAGTGTAAAAGATGTGCTGGAGCAAATGGCGAACGCTGTCCTTGGTGAAGCGGCCAGGGGGAAACCGACCAGGCCGCCCCTTGGTACGGAAGTGAACTACGGTTCCATCTGCCAGGCTGTGCTCGTAGGCGTTCAATCTCTCGGCGATGGCACCGTCAGAGTAATCACCGGTCGTGTACCATTGAAAGGCCAGGCATACGGCAACTGACTCGACAGGATGCGGCACGACGACTTGTCCATCACCGCGATCCGAGTCGCCGTAATAGGAGCAGTAATCTTTGCCGTTAGGATCGGTGCACGAGGAGCAGTTGCCTTTGCAGTAACCCAAAGGGATGGAGCCATTGTAGAGTCCTTCACGGGCTCGTTGAAGTTTCCCTTTACGGGTCTCTGCGCTCAGGTTATCAATATAGATCTCGGCCAACATACCCAAGACAGTGAGGATGAGTTTGCCCCAGGACGTGGAAAAATCGAGGTTTTCGCGCACAGAGACAAAAGACACGTCACAAGACCCAAGTTCATCGAGAGTAGTAAGGCAGCCACGCAGGTTGCGGTAGAAACGGTCGAGCTTGTCCACCACGAGAACGTCAAAGTGACCAGCTCGCGCGTCTCGTAGCATCTGCTCAAAGTCCGGACGGCGGCTCCCGCTACGAGCGGAACGACCGGCATCGGTATAGATGTGGACGAGGTTCCAACCTCGACTGTCGCAGAAAGAACGGATGGAGTGGGTTTGAGCTTCCAGGCTGTGACCTTCTACCTGCTCTTCGTGAGAGACGCGAATGTAACCAGCAGCTTGCATCTTTCGAGCTCCTATCTGTGAAATCGTGGCGATCTTGGTTTCATAGCAGGGAGTGTAAGAGCGGATAGGAAATCTGTCAAGTCCATCAACGACAAGGGATGGGAACAAGATCGGCGTACTATGGCAGAGGAGACAGGATGAAGAACTATGACCCCGCGCGATTGGTAGCAGTACTGGAGAAACTACTGACAGAGCGGAATGAGAGTTACCGGGAAGCATCGCTGCGCTCCGGGCTGGACCACGGAGCGGTCCGGCGCTATATGCGAGACGACCAACGGCCAAGTCGAGGAGCTTTGCTAGCGTTGGCCGACCACTTTGAGGTGAATCCCAACGATTTACTGGTGCGGGCCGGTTATCAGCCCATGAAGATGTTCGAGCGAGACACCGTGGCTCTGACCGGATTGACATCCGACGTGCGTCAATTGGCGGATGACCTGGAGCGCATCGGCGATCCTGTCTTGCGGCGACGATTGACCGAAGCACTCCGGCTGCTGATTGCAGGATACCTGGCGGAAGGAACACCTGACTAATCGGGTGTGGCCCCTCGCCAGCGTACACGGGGTTGACAAATGTCTCTCTCGTCATCCTGATTTCATCTCCCGGTCGCCATCACACGTTCCTCACTATGCCATTTCGAGCAACGCCACCAGTTCTGGGTCAGGAGCGCTGGGAGCGTCCACGACGTCGTAAGGCAGTGGCGCACCAGTCTCACCGACCAGGCGACGCGCGGCCTCTTCCAGGAGAGCCTGGAAAGGGCGCTGGGGTTCGATTTCGGCTATCTCTTTCCCCCGTACGTACACTCCATTGAGCAGGACGCGGTAGAGGTTGTTCTGCTCCTCGTCGGTCAGCGCCTCCCACAGCGCCGGGAGATTGTCCAGCAGCGCGAGCGCATCCTGTCCCGCCGGGGTCGCATCCGGCTCAATCGCTCTAGCCTGACGCCGACACTCGGCTTCCACGCGGGCCAGCTTTTCGCGCGTGTAATGGCCTTTGTCGTATAGTTCCGCCGCCCGTTGGAGTCGCTGGCGGACGATCTCCCGCTCGTAAGCCACCTCTGCCATTCCCTCATCGTGGTACAGGTAGGCCAGGATCCGCTCCCGCCACGTCGCCGGGATGCGCATGCGGGTGACCAGAGCCTGCACCTGCTCCTCGATCTCTGTCGCCAGGACATTGGGCTGATGATAATGTTCCTTGCTCAACTTTTGCCTGCATAGTTTGTCTACATAATAACGGTACCTTCCACCGCCCGAGCTGATTCCGCGCATCGGCATATGAGCGTCCGCGCAAAAGACCAGCCGCGAGAGCGGATAAGCGCGCGCTTTGGAGTCGCGAGAGTGGGAGCGGTGATAGCGATTCCGTCGCACTCTTTGGGCGCGACGCCAGATGTCATAGTCGACGAGGGACGGGTGCTGCCCCTCGAATATCTCGACCGGCTTGCGCCGCTTGTTGCCGTCATTGTCGCTACCGGCATAGGTGACGTATCCGGCGTAGATGGGGTTCTGAACAATGTCGCGCACCGCGTCCTTGGTGAAAGGCCCAGGAGGAAAACGTCCCGGTACTCCCTTGGTCCGAAAGCGCACCTCGTCGCCGTCCGGCAGGACGAAAATCTCCACGTTGAGACGGTGGGCGATGTCGTCGTAGGAGTAGTCGCCACTGGCGTACCACTCGAATATCAGATGCACAGCTTCTCGCTCCACCGGGTGAGCGACGCGGATCTTGCCATTCGTCCGATCCGGGCCGCCGTAGAGTGGGCAGTAGCCCTTTCCATTGGGGTCGTCACATTTGGAGCAGTTTCCCTTGCAGTACCCCAGGCGAAAAGTCCCAGCGAGGCGGCCTGACCTGGCGTCGTGGTAACGCTTCAAGCGAATCTCCTGAGACAGCGCCTCGGAGTAGAACTCGGCCAAGGCGCCGAGGATGTAGAGCACCAACCTGCCCCAGATCG
>QMOE01000330.1 GCA_003648125.1 Chloroflexota bacterium | reverse complement strand
AATTTTAATGTCCACCGGTTTGCTTTCGTTGTTCATGCTAAATTGTCCAACTCGCTCCAATCGCTGGCCCCGATGCCTGTTTCTGAGGCGGGCTGGAATCCGCGCCAGCGGCTCAACATCTCCTCCAACCCCTGTTCCAGGCTGAACTGGGGCCGAAACCCCATCCCCGCCAATTTCGCCGCCTCCACCTGAAAACTGATCTCGGTCAAAATGTCCTGATCTGTGTAGCGGATCGGGACGTCCGGCGCGAGTGCCTGCACAGTGCGCGCGATCCGGTTGATGGATGGGTTCACCGTGACGGCGTTGATGGTCTCGCCGACGGTTTGGGGGTCGGCCAGGCACAGCCGCAGCACTGCCGAACCGTCGCGCACGTGGATCAAGGGGCGAATCTGCTCGCCGCTGCCACGCACGACCATGGCCCGTCTGACCCCGACCAGATAGGTCAACCGGTTGGCTATGCCGTCGAAGCGCATCGCCGGGGCGTTGCCAAAGACTGTGCCCAGGCGGACGATGGTATAGCTGGCCCTGGCAACCTCTTCTTCCCCTTTTAGTTTAGAGATGGCATAGGGGCCGATGGGGCGACAGGTGTCCGTCTCCCGAAACGGGCCGCCGGGGCCATACACGCTGGCCGAACTGACGTACAACAGCCGGGACACGCCAGCCTCTAGCGCGCAGTCCACTACAGACGCCGTGCCCCAATGGTTGACTTGCTCTGTCCATTCGGGATGGTCAAAGCTGAGTGGCGTCTTGACGATGGCGGCCAGGTGCACGACGGTTTCCACGTCGCGCATCGCTCGCCTCAGGTTGAGGCGGTCCAGGATGTCCCCCTCGACGAACTCGTACCGCCCGTCGGCCGGCAGGTCCATCAGACCGCACAGGTGCTGGCGGCGCAAGTTGTCATAGATGCGGATGGTATGGCCCGCAAAACGCGGGTCTGCTGCCAGGTCGCGGATGAGTCGAGAGCCGATGTACCCTGCCCCACCCGTCACCAAAATAACGGCCCCTTTACTCTGTTGGTTGCTCATTTTGTCCCTCCGTGTTATTTGCCCAATCTGTGTGCAGTCCACACTCGGTTTTGCCCGTGCCCGCCCACCGCCCGGCCCGCTCGTCCTCGCCGGCGGATACCGGGCGCGTGCAGGGCGCACACCCGATACTGAGATAGCCTGCGGGGTACAGTGGGTGGTGTGGCAGCCTGTACCTTTCGATATACTCCCATATCTCCTCCTGCGTCCAATTGAGCATGGGATGGATTTTCAGCAAGCCTGACCGCTGTGCCTCTAGCACGTGTAAATTTTTCCGCTGGGCGGTCTGATCGCGGCGCACGCCGGACACCCAGGCTCTCATCCCCGTGAGCATGCGCTGCATCGGCTCGACTTTGTTGATGTAGCAACACAAGTCCGGGTCGCGCCGGTACAGCCCCTCGCCGTATTTGGCTAAAAGCTGGCTCTTGCTGACTGTCGGATGTACCACGACGATGTTCAGGCCGTAGCGCGCTCGTAATTCATCGCGGAAGGCCAGCGTTTCCACAAAGTGAAATCCGGTGTCGATGAAAAGCACCGGCATCTGGGGGCATACCCGCGAGATGATGTGCAGCAGGGGCACGCTCTGGGTCTGGAACGACGAACTGGTGACTATTTTGGGCTTGAAAGTCTCCCAGGCCCAGCGCAGTATCTCCCCGGTCGAAAATTGCCCCAGGCGGGCGTTAAAGTGCGCTATATCCAGGCCTGGTAGGGCCGCCTTAAAGTCGTTTCGTGGTGTCATTGCGTTGTTTTTGTCCCGCCGGTCACTCGAGTGGCAGCAGCGCGTCAACGACGGGCACAAAGACCCGCTCGTACAGGGCGGCGTGCTCGTCGTTGTTGCTCAACAGCACCACGAGCATGGTTGTATCGTCGGCGTCCGCCAGCGCCAGGTCTACCGGGTTCCCCTTGTACGCAGCGGTGTAAAGCGTCCAGATAAACCCATTCGCCTCACGCTCCCCGGCGAACTGGGGGGCGCCGTCGAGGCCAACCCGCTGGAATTGAGTCGAAAGCCAGTCCAGCCATTCCTCTTTATCGGCGAGCGACGTCTGCATGCCTATTTGGACAATGTCCAGCGGGTGGGTGTGGCGGTTGTAAAAGCTCAGCCCCACGTCCATCCAACCGCTGGGGACGATTCCCTTGATCTCGTACTCTTGGTTGACGAACGGCTCGAACGTGATTTCCTCTCCCGTCGCGCTTTCGGACGGGACGACGAATTGCGGGCTTTCCAGATTGGCGATGCACGTCCTGTACGGATCGCCGGTCGGGGCGTCGAGGAAGGCCGCCACGATGCTCAGGACACACTCGCTCGCTTCGCCGACACTTGGCGCGTGTCCCTGACCGGGGATTTCGAACATGTGGCTGTGGCTCAAGTTTGCAGCCGCCTGCTGACCATAGCTGGGTGGGGTGGTGGGGTCGTACTCGCCGGAGATGATCAGGGCGGGAATATCGCTCACCACCGGCTGGTCGTCGAGCGGGTCGAACGGCGCAGCGCCCCATTGTTCGCATATAGAGAACAACTCTTGCCCGCTGCCGTAAACGTCGTTCAGGCCCACGCTCGCGGTTTGATGGCTTTGGGCCAGGCTGGCGTCAATTTCCTCCGGCGTGATGGTGAAAACTTGCTCGTGGCAGTTTACCGAGGCCATCATACCCAGGCTGATGTCCTCGTATGCCCAGGCTGGGAGGGACATGGTATAGCCCAGCATGGTATAGTCGCCGTCACGGACATCGTAGATGGCCTGTGGCACGATGGGAATCAACGACGACACGTACAATCCCCACACGATCGCGCTCTTGAACTCGATCCCATCCACTGTGGTGGTGTAGGGCCGAGTTTCGGACAGGGCCTCTACTGTGACCGGAGCGCTGTTCAGTTGCTCCACCAGTTCGTAGAACACCGTTTCCAGGTCTGGATAAGCCGCATGACATTTTGGGTCGGCGGCGCATCCCGCGAACAGCACATTCAGCGCCTGCTCTATCGTGTTGTCTCCTTCGAGGTACGATCTGGCCTCGACCGGCAAAACCGAGTCCAACACGGCGCTGCGGACGAGCGTCGGAAAGTCACGCATCACGGTCAACGCCAGCCGCGTGCCGTAGGATATGCCATACAGATTGAGCCGTTCGTAACCCAGCGCACCGGCGATGTCGTTCACGTCGGCGGCGCTGGCGGTGCTGGTGTAGGCGGCCAGGTTGGCGCCCTCGCTCACCAAACGGTCGCGGCAGGCCATCAGCGTCTCGGTGTAGCGGGGTTCCCTCTCGCTGGCGGGTATGGCGTGCATCTGGTTTTGCAGGTAGAGTTCCTTGATTTCAGGGCAATCGAGCATCGGTTCGGATAACCCCGTGCCCCGCTGGTCGAAGAAAATAATGTCCCGGTTCAGGATTTGGGCGGCGAATTTGTCATAATAGTAATCGCTCTGTGCGACGTCTTGGCCGCCGGGGCCACCCGTCAGGTAAATGACCGGGTCGGGGGCGGGGTTGTCGCTCGCGCTGTGGTAGACGGCCACCGCCAGCCGGATGGTGTCATCTAGATCGCCAGCACGGGCCTCTGGCACGATCACGTAGCCGCACTCGACCGTCACGTCGGCGGGAGGGTCGAAGGGACATTCGCCCGGCTCAAAGACTGGGTTGTACGTTTCCTCTGTGGGGGTCGGAGGAGGAGATGGAGTGAGGGATGGCGTGGGTAGGGTGGCGGCCTGGGGTTGATCTGGGGTGCGCGTCGTCGTGCTGTATACGGCAAACCCCAGCCCACAGAGCACGACCAGGTAGAGCACGGCCAACACGATGAGTACTGCAATTTGTGATTTTTTCATCTTGCACAATCCTTGCGTTCGCCCAATTTATTGAAAGGGTGCGCCGGGGGTAATTATACCCAAAACCGGCGCCAAGTGCCAGTTGATTTTCTGCTCAATCTTGCTATAATCATTTGACTTGTTTTGGACTTTGGAGCAGTCTCCAAGACTGCTCCAAAGTATGGAAACCGCGCCTACTTCTAACCGAAATGAAACGCACTCTAATCATTTGACTTGTTT
>QMOE01000329.1 GCA_003648125.1 Chloroflexota bacterium | reverse complement strand
TCCTCATAACGGGAATTGCTGCCTCTGAACAGAAAGGCAGGTTTGGAAACCTGCCCTACAGTCAGCGCGATTTCCAATCGCGGCTACAGCGCGCAAACGCCCCGGAATATTGCAAAGATACACTGTATCTTTGCAATAAATGGGGGTGAGGTGGAGAAACGCCAGCATCTTGCTGGCATCTGGCGACCAAGATGGTCGCGTTTCCCCAGGATATTGAAAAGATACAGATGACTGATCCGGGGATTCATTGCATCCCATGGCACTTGTGCTCAATTGGGCGGAGAGGCGGAGCCGATGTCTCCGCCCTCGTGTTTATTGGCGAGGCAAGTCCAGCATCAACATCTCTAGTGTAAGGCGGGCGTTGGCGTTGCGCCGTAGCCTGCCGGCGGCGCTACGCAGAGCCTTTACCACAGCACCGCTCCGCTCTACCCCAAAGCGGCGGGCGTGGTCGCGCAATTTGCCCCGGCGATCTACGTTAGTCAGCGGCGTGTCCGTCCCAGCCGCCACGAGCATCACGTCCCGCCACCAGCCGATCCACAGATCGAGCGTCTCCTGAGTGACATCCGGCTTGCGGGCCATTTTCTCGGCGTAGCGGAAGCGCTGGACGGTAGATGCGCCGATGAGTTGATCCAGCCCATCCAATCGCTTGGCTCGATGTTCAAGTGTCTTCTCGTCGTCGAGCGCGCGCACCGCCCAGCCCAGCCGCCCCCCCGAAAGGTGAGCCAAAAGTTCGGCCCGCCCTGGCTCTGCGCCCCAACGCTCGACGAGAGCCTGCTGCACCACGCTCACGGGCAATGGCCGCAGAGGAACCTGCTGACAGCGGGAAACGATAGTAGGCAGGAGGCGGTCAGCGTCGCTGGCTAAAACCACGAGCACGACGTATGAGGGAGGCTCCTCCAAAGTCTTGAGCAGCGCGTTGGCAGCGGAGATGGTGGCCTCCTCGAAGCGGCGCAGGATGACCACCCGCCACTGCCCTTCGACCGGGGTGAGAGCAATCTGATGTTGCAGATCGCGCACCTGCTCAATCTTCAAACTGCCGCCGACCTGCTCTGATGCGACGATGTGCAAGTCAGGATGGTTGCCGCTGGCGACCAGGTGGCAGGCGCGGCACGCGCCACAGGGAGGTTCTCCCTCACCCTGGCATAGCAAGGCGGTGCCCAGCGTCCGCGCCAGAGTCGTCTTGCACACGCCCGGCGGGCCGGTGAACAGGTAGGCGTGAGAGACATTGCCCGCGTCTACGGTTCGCTGCAGGAAGCCTACGGCCCACTCGTGTCCCACGATGTTCCAGGTGTTGTCTGCTGGCGCTGTTTTCATCACAGAAATTGTAGCACAATGAGTGGCTATCTGTCAAATCGAACGGGCCAGAATCTCTCGCAATTCCTGGCGCAGATCGCCCGGCACGACGATCAACAATTCACCCTCCACCGTCGCCTCGACCAGCAAGCCCCGCCGCCGCAGCCGGCCCATTGTCGTCTCTGGTGTGTGCCATTCCCAGTATGCTGATTCGTCCATATCGTTCCCGTAGCGGGTGTCGAAATCATCCCAGCCCATTGTCCCGCCACCCGCCAGCACCTGTCGCAGGGCCTCTCGCTCTTCCTCGCTCAGAGCGGCGACTATGCGCTCTATATTGTCCGGATCGGTGAGCTCCGCGATGATTTTCTGAATCAGTTCTGCCTTGCGCAGCGTCGTCCATCCTCCCCACCGTATGACCATCCGGCCCATGCCGGTGAGCGCGTTCTTGGTGTAGAGCGGCAGCGCCTCCGCGAGAGCAGGCTCCGGTGTGGCGAGCTTGGCCTGCAATCGCTCCCGCTTGTTCCGATCCCGTCTCCACTGCCGCTCCCAGAAGGACTCGAAATTTGAACTGGCCTGAGAGAATGCCTCTATGCGTTCCAGTAGATTTTGAGCCAGTTCGTAGCCGGGATAGACGGCCAGTGCAGATTCCAAGAGTTCGCAGGCCGCATCGTACTCCTGCTGCTGGGTCAGGATGCGGGCCTGGGTATAGTGATAGTATGCCAGGTCTTGTGGGTGAAAGCGCGTCACACTGGTCAGCGGTTCTAACATCGCTTGTGCGCCTTCGATGTCATCATCATCCAAGAGATACGAGGCCAAGTTGCAGCGAGGAAAGATGTAGAGCGGGTCTATCTCCAAAGCTGCTCGAAACATTTTCTTGGCCTGCACGTGCTCGCCCTGGTAGGCGTGGAACGTGCCCAGGTTGTTGTAGGCCTCCTTGACGTTGGGGTTCAACTCTAGCGCTTGCTGGAACAATTGCGCGGCCTGCTCAGAATCACCCTGTTGATAGGCGGTTGCGCCTCGATTTATCAGATCGGATACCTCCGGCGTGTATTTCGATTGGAATTCGTCAGAGACCTCGTACCCGCGCGCTTGCACGTCACGCCACTCCCCTTCGAGCCACACGTGCAGTGTGTCATCTTGTGCAACCTCCCCGGCTCGCATCAGTTCGCTCAACACGCGCATGCGTAGTTGATCGTCGCCAGCCTGGCTCAGCCCAAAGCGGCGCAGGGCCGCGTAGGCGGCGGGGGTGGCGATGGTTATCAGGAGTGAGATGCCAGCTTCGGGCTGATTCTCCTCCCAAATCAGTTTCTCCGCCATGCGCACGACCTGAGGGAAGCGGGCGACGAACCGCTCTGTCCGGCTGCGAGCGGCTCGGGAGGAGGAATCTTGCTCGCTCGTGATAAACTTGATGAACTGGTCCATCTCGCGCATAGGTACGAGTTCGATGCTGTGAAAGTAAGGGTAACGCTCGGCCCATCCGGTGCCAGCCTGCCCGTCATCCAATGCCTTCAGCATGACGTCCGCCCAGGGCATATCCCGACTCAACGTTTTCAATCCCTGGCGTGCCGCGCGCTGCCGCCCGGTGTTGGCCTCGGCGACGGTCAGAAAGTATAGCTCCTGTAAGACGAGCTCGGACTTGGGCACCGCGTGCAACAATTGATACACGGCCTCATCCTGGCCCATGACGGCAGCCGCCTCTACAACCTTGATCCGTTCGTCTGGATTCTGGGGCGTATGCGCTTCCAGGCGCGACCACAGCGTCTGCGCTTCTTCCTCCCGCCCGCTCCAGGCCAGGAAGCGGATAGAGTTGCTCAGGGCGTGGACGTTGTCCGGGTGTTGCGAAAGCACCCGCTGCGCGGCAGCGATGGCCTCTTTAGCCTGGCCGTTCCAGAACCGGGCCAAGGAGAGGTTATTGTGCGGCGGAGGCCAGTCGCCCAGTATCTTGATGCTCTTCCGGTTGGCAGCGATGGAGGCCGGATAATCCTGGCCGTGCAACGCTATCTGGCCGCGCTCCATATCGTAGAGCCCATTTTGGACCCGCTGCGATGTCAGTCCCAGCTCGTCCGCGATGTTGGCTACCTCTTGTTCCACGTCGGCAAGCATCTCGGGTATCCCCATATCTGCTGAGGGGATGGGCTGTTGTTTGATCACCTGGCGCAGTGCGCGTAAGGCGTGGGCGCGCATATTGGTTTCCAGATAGAGCAGGGCCAGGGGGATCCAGTAACTTGGTTGATGGTCCAACCTTTGCGCCCGCTCGCACTCCACCAATCCGCCCCACACGTCGCCGGTCTGGGCGCGCGCGTAACCGAGGTAATAGTGCAGCGTGGCGTCGCGCGGGTAGGATTCCAGGAACGGCTCCAGTAACTCGATGACCTTTTGGGTGCTGCCGTGGTCTAGCAGCCGCTCTGCTCGTTCGAGAGCCTTCTGCAAATCAACCCGCGTGCGGCGCTCTGTGCTTGACTTGCGGCTGAACGGCCGGCGGCGTTTTCGTCTCTTGTGCTTGCTCAAGTTATACTCCTTGCTGAATTTTAGCCATCTGACCCTGATTGACCTGATCCTTTCGACCGCGCTCAGGATAGACTCTGCCGAAGGGACGGAGCAATCTCTTATGATGCTATTTGGGGATTGCTTCGGGCAAAAATCGCCCTCGCAATGTTCTCTACCGGACACTTTTGCCAAGTTTCTGTTACACAGAGATTCACGGAGGATTCACAGAGACGCCTGTCTGCCGACAGGCAGGCACAGAAATTCTTTGAAG
>QMOE01000328.1 GCA_003648125.1 Chloroflexota bacterium | reverse complement strand
TGGACAAACACCGCCAGACGCTCCGCTCCGGCGCGGTGCTCGTTGATCCCACCGATCCCAGTCAGACTCCGCGTGCTTTGTTCTTCTTGGAGCAAAACATCCGGGATGCGGGATCTGCGCAGATTGGTACTGAGCGCAGTCGAACTAACGGTGACAAACGTGTTGTTTCCCGTGAGGTGCACTTTGTGGAAATTGACGAGCAGGGTAACGTCCGTGCAGGCGGCCATGCTCCATATCTGGACTATGAACCGGCCACTTCTGAACAATTGACCGCGTTAGCGCCGGTGCTTAACGCCAATTGGCTAAACGGCGACGACCTGGAGGCGAACGCAATCGCCTACGCCATCGAAAACCTGGTGCCGCGCCACCTGGCCCGCGTGCGCGAGCGCCGCGAGGAACTGATTGACAAAATGTTGGCCGCCGTCCACGAGCGCTTGACCAAAGAGATCAACTACTGGGACAAGCGCGCTGCCGAACTGCGCCAACAGGAAAAGCACCGGAACGCAGGCTTCCAGCCTGCAACCACTCGACTGAACGCCGACCGGGCGCAGCAACGGGCTGACGAGCTTGCCGCCCGCCTGGAACACCGCACCGAGGAGTTGGCCCTGGAGCGCCAGATCTCGGCCACGCCGCCCGTCGTCATCGGTGGAGCCATCGTCGTCCCCATTGGCCTGCTGCTTGGTGAGCGGATACCGCCCGAGCTGCTCGACACGCGCATCACCGAGGCCATCGCTATGCAGGCTGTGATGCAAACAGAAGCCGACCTGGACAACCACCCCCGCGACGTGAGCAAAGACAACCTGGGCTACGACGTCGAGAGCCTTGACCCGCGCGCTGGCCGCCTGCGCTTCATCGAGGTCAAGGGCCGCCGCGCCGGAGCCGACGCGGTCACCATCACCCGCAACGAGATCCTCACCGGTATCAACTCCCCCGACCAGTACATCCTGGCGCTTGTAGAGGTGCAGGATGAACATGCCCGGCCTCCGCGTTACATCCGTAAACCATTCGAGAAAGAGCCAGACTTTGGCGTGACCAGCGTCAACTATAACCTGAACGAACTCCTGGCACGGAGCAAAGCGCCATCATGACCCGTCATTGCGAGGAGCGTAGCCGCGAGCGAGGCGTGGCGGCCAGCGCCCGCCTGCCCTGAGATTGTCGAAGGGAAGCAATCTCCAACCTCGGTGAGGAGATTGTCACCGCAATGGCACGTAATGAGGATGGTACAAAAGTCAAATCCGTAGTATAATACATATCAAAGTACATATTCTATCATCAGAGGAGAACGATGCATAAAATTATTGGCGTAACTGAATTACAGCGCCGCTTCCGGCCTGTCTTTGACCAGGTGGTCAAGGAAAACGTCCCCTATGTCCTGACGCGCGGCAGCCGGCCAGAGGCGGCCCTCATCCCTTACGAGGAATTCATCCGTTTTCAGGCACTCCAAGAGCAGCAAGTATTGGCCCGTTTTGACCAGTTGGTCGCCCGGATGGCAGAGCAGAACGCGGCTGTCAGCGAAGAACAAGTAGCTGCCGACGTGGCCGCCGCTCGGGCTGAGCTGGGTAACTGATACTGATGCGGGCCGTCGTTGACACCAACATCCTGGTGCGGGCCGTGATCAAGCCCTCCGGCAGCGTTGGCCCGGTGCTGCTGCGCCTGCGCCACGGTGACTATACCTTGCTCTACGCCCAATCGCTTCTGGAAGAACTGATTGACGTCCTCAACCGGCCGCGTATCCGCGACAAATACCAGCTGACCGACCAGGATATCCGGGCCGTCGTCAGCCTCATCCTGCTGCGCGGGGAAGCGGTGGCGCCACAGGAGCGGATCACGGCTTGTCGTGATCCCAAAGACGACCAGTTCTTGGAGGTGGCCGTGGCTGGGCGGGCCGACGTCATCGTCAGTGGGGACCAAGACCTGCTGGTGCTCCATCCTTTCGCCGGTATCCCCATTCTCCCATCGGTTGCCTTTTTGCAGATGCTGGATGCTGAAAAGTGACGACCGTCGTCCCAGTAAAGCGCCAACATGATTCGTCATTGCGAGGAGCGTAGCGACGAAGCAATCCCAGATCTCGCTGAGGAGTGATGGCAAGACAGAAAAATCTAAGGCAAATTGCTAGAGAACAACGTGTAGAAGGAGAGCAGGATGACTGTTTACTCTGACCGGATCAAGCCTGACGACCAAAATATTCGCACTTATCTGGAGTCTTTACGGGGGAAAAAGTATCAAATCCCTACTTTCCAGAGAGAGGTTGTATGGGAGCGCAACTCGGTAAAAAAGTTGTGGGATAGCATCTGCCGATTCTATCCGATTGGGAGTATCTTGATCTGGAAAACAGATCTTCAACTTCAGAATCATCGCTCAATCGGCGGTCACATCATCACGGATGACAACCACGGGAATGACTTCCAGTACATTCTGGACGGCCAGCAGCGAACAACCTCATTGCTGACTTCTCTTTACGGCGGAAAAATCGAAGGGAGAGGGGCTTTCGATCCAACGTTGTATTTTGATCTGACGGTCGAAGACGAAGACGATATGGACGACAAAAGCTACAAGCAACGTTTCCTGTTCTGGGATGAAATCGACGACCGTGACGGTAGATTAACTCGCAACACGCCGAGGTTGAACAAGTACCAGGCTGGCTTGATCATCAAGTTACGAGATGTGATGGAAAACTTTGGTAATGTCGAGAGAAAGTTGGTTGAGGGAGAGCACAGCGACTACGACGACCCGATTAGGGAAAGACTGCGCGACGTTCGTGACGTTCTGGACAACTATCGTCTGTCTTTTATTGGGCTAAAAGGCATTGAGGTTTCAGAAGTTTGCGAGATTTTCGAGCGCATCAACCAGGAAGGCAAGCCCCTGGACATCTTTGATATTGTAGTTGCCAAGACCTTCCGCGTCCAGACCAAGGTCCAGACTGGCTTCTACCTTCGAGAACTCGTCGAAAAATTCCGCGACGAGACACCGGGCAACTTTGCTGCTCTTGATGACCTGACCTATCTGCAGATCATAGCCGTCATCATTCGCCAGCAACTTCCTGACGCGGGGATTCTTAACATCACGCCAACGTTTCTCAACCGTGTCAAAACCGAACACATCGAAGCCGTATGGGACGAGACTGTCGTTGCAATCCGCAAGATGTTTGACTTTCTCGACAACCATCTCCACCTCAAAGGTCCGCGCCTCATTCCATACCGGTACTTTTACCTCACTATCGCCAGTCATTTCTACAAGAACCGGGAACCGAACTATGACTTTTTGAAAAAGTACTTTTGGTACTATGGCTTTCACAACGAGGACCTGCTGACCAATACTACCCACCTCCGACAGCAGGTCGGTTTGCTTGATAGAGCACGCACGCCAGGAAAGGCACAGTTGGATCGCTTCCTGACAGACCGTGATCGGCTGCGAACTGCTTCATACAGCACTCGCGGCCGCCTATCCAACGCCATTCTCTGTCTGCTGGCCAACCAAGAGCCTCGGGATTGGGCGAATCCTGATCGACACGTCTTGACAGACGTTTACTACAAGTTGACCGACAGGCCTAATCTGCATCACGTTTTCCCCACGGGCTATCTCAACAAACACCCAGGCGCGAACGAGTTAGACTCCGACAGCTTGATGAACATCGCTTACCTGACGCAACTGACGAACATACAAATCAGCGACAAGAACCCGGTCCAGTATCTGCAAGATTACGATAGTTCGGGATTCGAGCAAGTGCTGGGGACGCACCTGACTCCATTGGAGATATTGGAGTGGGCGCGCCAGGAGCAAATGCCCGAAGACGGACTGGACCGCTTCATTGAGCGGCGCATTGACTTGATGCTCGATGACTTGAGGAAAAAGCTGGCTGGCGTGACTTTTGACGTTATTGATACAAAAGAAAAGCGCGACGATACACGATGATATCAGCAAAAGGATTTACAAATGATCCAGATCAGACCCGAGCACGCCCAAATACTTGTGCAGATCAAGACGGATATCCACTATAACATGTCCCCCCCACCAAGTGAAGTGCCCTGCGTAGTAGTTCGCCGTGACTCGCCTGTC
>QMOE01000327.1 GCA_003648125.1 Chloroflexota bacterium | reverse complement strand
TCGCATGCCGCCGACTATGCCGTCCTCACCTGCCAGACCGCTTACCTCAAGGCCAAATATCCGGTCGAGTACATGTCCGCGCTGCTCACCGTCGAGCGCCACAACACTGAAAAAATCGGCCTGCTTATCGCCGAGTGCCGCCGCATGGGGATCGAGGTGCTGCCCCCCGACATCAACTGCTCTGGCCTGGACTTTACCATCGAGGAGCAGAGCAATGGGACTCCAGCGATCCGCTTCGGGCTGGGCGCAGTCAAAAACGTCGGTGAAGGACCGGTCGAGACGATTCGAGCCGCCCGCCGGGCAGAGGGCACATTCCGTGACCTGGACGATTTCTGTCGCCGCGTGGACCTGCGGCAGGTCAACCGGCGGGCGTTGGAAAGCCTGATCAAGGTGGGGGCGTTGCGGCCCTTTGGCACGCGCTCACAATTGCTACCCATCAGCGAACGCATCGTCGGGCTAAGCGCCAACCTGCACCGCGCCCAGGACGTGGGACAGATGAGCATGTTCGGCGCGGTCACCGGCGTGCGCCTGATGGCCGAAGAGACGCTCCTCCCTCCACTCTCCAAGACATCCCAAGTCCCGCAGAAAGAAATCCTGGCCTGGGAAAAAGACCTGGTCGGCGTCTACATCTCCGAGCACCCACTGGCGCAGGTTTTGACCAGGCTACGAGACGTCGTGACTGCCTACGCCGGAGCGTTGCGCGAGGAGATGAGCGGGCAGCAGGTGATCGTCGCCGGCACGGTGCAGCGGGCGCGCCGTCACACGACGAAAAAGGGGGATGAGATGGCCTTTGTGACCCTGGAAGACCTCCAGGGCACCTGCGACGTCGTCGTCTTTCCCCGGGTGTGGGCCAAGACCAAGACCTTGTGGCAGCCGGGCCGCATCCTGGTCGTGAGTGGCAAGGTGGACGCCGGGCGACGTGATGAGCCGAACCTGCTATGCGACTGGGCCAAGATACCCGACGAGGTGGCTATTCCGAACGAGCAGGGCCATCGGCTAATGACTAAAGTCGTTACTACAGCCACGCCATCAGCCGCGCCTCCGGTGCGCACTGTCCGCGTGACGTTGACCCGCAGCGGGGAGCAGACCCGGGACGTGCAGACGCTGCGCAGGGTCCACAGCCTGCTGGTGGGGCACCCTGGTCTGGACCGCTTCGTTATTCATCTGGTAGATGGCGCGGGCAAGTCGGTCGAATTGGAGTTTCCGAACGACACGACGCACTACAGCCCTAAACTGGCGCGGGAACTGGCCGCCGTAGTTGGAGCAGAGGCAGTGCAAGTGGTGGAGGAAGGAATACGATGAAAGGGACAGAGCGCGTGCAGGGGGCCCTGAAAGCGGCTGGCCTGGACATTAGCGTTGTAAAACTGCAAGAGAGTGCACGCACGGCGCAACTGGCCGCGGACGCGCTCGACACTGCCCTGGGCAGCATCGTCAAGTCGTTGCTCTTTCTGGCCGACGGAGAACCGGTGCTGGTGCTGGTGGCCGGTGACCGGCGAGCCGATCCGGCCAGGTTAAAGAGACTGTTGGGAGCGCGGCGGGTGATGATCGCCGACGCTGAGCGCGTGCGTCGGGAGACCGGCTTTAGCATTGGGGGTGTGCCACCCGTCGGTCACCGGCAACCGCTGCCGACCTGGATTGACGGTTCGTTGGGCCGGTTTGAGACCATCTACGCGGCGGCCGGTCATCCCCGCGCTGTGTTTCCCATTGCTTTTGAGACATTGGTACGTATCACAGGCGGTCACGTGGCCGATGTGACAGAGATTATATCCAAATAGGAGGAAAAGAAATGAGAATTGGTATTCTGACAGGAGGGGGAGACGTCCCTGGACTGAACCCCTGCATCAAGGCCTTGGTCTATCGCGCCATTGACGAGGGGCACGAGATTATCGGTATCCGCCGTGGCTGGCGCGGGCTGTTGTTCTACAATCTTGACGATCCGGCTGCATGCGAGGAATGTACTATGCCGCTCGACAAACTCATCGTGCGCACCATAGATCGCACCGGCGGCACCTTTCTGCACACTTCGCGCACCAATCCCAGCCGCGTGCGCCCCTCGCACGCGCCGGACTTTGTGCATCCAGAGGGAGAGTTGGACGAAACCCAGACGCTCGACTTTACCGACCACGTGTTAAAAGTGCTGGAGCATCTCAAGATTGACCTGCTGATCCCCATCGGGGGGGAGGACACGTTGGGATATGGGGCCCGCATCCACCGCGAGGGCTTTCCCGTCATCAGTATCCCCAAGACGATGGACAACGACGTGTTCGGCACCGACTACTGTATCGGTTTCTCCACCGCCATCACCCGCAGTGTGCAATTCATCCACCAGTTGCGTTCCACGGCCGGCTCCCACGAGCGCATCGGCGTGATCGAACTGTTTGGACGGCACTCTGGCGAGACCTCGCTCATCTCGGCCTACCTGGCCGGCGTGGATCGGGCCATCATCTCCGAGGTGCCCTTTGACATCGAGAGACTGGCCGACTTGCTAATGCAGGACAAGCGGGCCAACTCTAGTCACTATGCTATGATGACCATCTCGGAGGGCGCCCACGAGGTTGCCGGGGAGGTTATTCAGACCGGCGTGGCCGACTCTTACGGCCACAAAAAGTTGGGTGGCATTGGCGCAGTCACGGCGAAGAAACTGGAGCAGATCACGGGCGTGAGAACAATGTGCCAGGAAGTGGCTTATCTGATGCGCTCAGGTGCGCCGGATGCGCTGGACATTATGGTGGCGGTCAATTACGCTAACACGGCGCTGGACCTGCTGTCCATCAACAAGGTCGGGCGCATGGTCGCGCTGCGGGATGGGCGTTACACCGACGTCTCGGCCGAATCGCCCACGCTGGGGGTCAAACACGTGGACGTGCGGGCGCTCTACGATGTGGATAACTACCGGCCCAAGGTCTGGCACGTGCTGGGTAAGCCAATGTTTTTGTATTAGAGGAGACAAGTAGGCAAGGATACAAGTAGACAAGGGGGGAGGGGAATGAAATGTATTGGTGTGCTGACGAGCGGCGGGGATAACCCCGGCCTCAATCCTTGCATCCGGGCCGTGGTGCGCACGGGGCTGCACCTGGGGCTGGAGGTAATGGGTATCCACCGAGGCTACGCCGGCCTGATAGGCGGCGAAATCGTCGAGATGAATGCCCGCTCGGTGGGAGGTATCATCCGCCAGGGGGGGACGATTCTAGGCACAACCCGCTGTCTACAGTTCTACGAACCCAAAGGCCGCCGGGAGGCTCTGCGCAGCCTTAATCGGTTCGGGATAGATGGCCTGGTGGTCATCGGCGGTAATGGCTCCTTGAGCGGGGCGTTGGAACTGTGGCGACTGGGCTTTCCGGTCATCGGCATCCCTAGTACCATTGACAATGACGTCAATGGCACCGACATCTCTATCGGCGTGGACACGGCGCTGAACACCATCCTGGATGCCATAGACAAGATCAAAGACACGGCCTCTTCCCATAATCGAGCCTTTATCATCGAGACAATGGGGCGGGACTCGGGCTATCTGGCGTTGGCGAGCGGCGTCGCCGGCGGGGCCGAATTGGTGCTTATCCCGGAGGTAGAGACGACGTTTGAGGATGTCTGCCGAACGATCGAGGACGCCTACATTCGGGGCAAAACGCACTGCATCATCGTCGCTGCCGAGGGGTGGCAGCCAGGGACACAGGACTTGGCCAGGCAACTGCGGGAGCGGCAGGAGGAGGTGGGCTTTTCGGTGCGGGTCACGCAACTGGGACACGTCCAGCGGGGCGGCGCGGCCAGTGCCTTTGACCGGCTGTTGGCCACCCGGCTGGGGGCGGCTGCGGTGCGGGAACTGGTCGCCGGAAACGGCGGGAACATGATCGGGTGGGTCAAGAGTGCCATTACGCTGACGCCCCTGGAGGAGGCAATCGCCTTTCAGAAGCGGATCAACTTGGAATTGTGCGAATTGGCAGAGATTATGGAAAAGTAAAAAGTGGGGATGGTTCCCTATCCTGTGATATGAGCCAGAGATATTTGTGGCTTTGGCAGGCCTACGGCTGAGAAGAAATCCGTGGCGCCAAAGTCTTCCAAGTTGATCTCGGCGCGCT
>QMOE01000326.1 GCA_003648125.1 Chloroflexota bacterium | reverse complement strand
GGGTGTGTTTCAAATGAGTTGGATAGGCGCGCTTTCCATAGCGCGCGGTATGGAAACCGCGCCTACTTCTAACCGAAATGAAACGCGCCCAACTGATTTTGGCCTCTTTGAAAAAGTGTCCGGTAGTCAATCTGAAATGTAAAATGTGGGACGGGTCAAGTTACGCCCGGTACTCGGCTTCTATCAAATGGGTCAGCCCATCCCGCAGGGAAACTTGAGGCTGCCAGCCCAGCACCTCGCGCGCGCGGCTGGCGTCCCCCTGAGAGAAGCGCACCTCGCCGGAACGGGCCGGCGCAAGCACTGGCGTGAGGCTCGTGCCCAGCACCCGGTTCAACTCGGCCGCCAACTGCAATATGCTGACCTGTTTCCCACCAGCCACGTTAAAGATGCCCCCGACCGCTTCCTCTCGCTCGCACGCCAGCAGCAACGCCCGCACCACGTCCGCCACATACACAAAATCGCGCGTCTGTTTACCATCACCGTAGATGGTCGGACGCTCGCCCCGGCTCATGCGGCTGGCAAAGATGCTGATCACGCCGGAATAGGGGTTGCCGGGGTCCTGGCGCGGGCCGTAGACGTTGAAGAAGCGCAGGGCAACGGTCGGCAGGCCGTAGCTGGCGTGGAAGGCGCTGCAATACGCCTCGCCCGCCGCCTTGCTCGCCGCGTAGGGAGAGAGCGGGCGCGGTGGCAACTCCTCCCGCAGGGGGAGCGCAGTGTGATCGCCATAGAGCGCCGTCGTCGAGGCCAGGACGACCCGGCGCACCCCATTCTGCCGCGCGGCATCCAACACGTTCAACGTCCCCCCAGCGTTGATCCGGTGAACGCGCTGCGGATCTTCCAGCGAGGCCTGCACCGAGGCGACGGCCGCCAGGTGGAGCACATACTCGCATCCAGCCACCGCCTGCCGCGCCACGTCAGGGTCGCTCACGTCGCCCACGATCAATTCAACCCGCTCAACCACATCGGCCAGGTTCTCCCGCCGGCCGGTGGAGAAATCGTCCAGCACGCGCACGCGCACACCGCGCTCGATCAGCGCTTGGACCAAGTGAGAGCCGATGAAACCGGCTCCGCCAGTGACCAGGTATGATGATTCTCTCACGTCAGCAGCGCCTCCTCTAGAACACAGATGGGCAGGATTAACGGATTTCTTGCCTCCTGCCTCCTGCCTCTTGCTCTATTCCTCCAACATTCCTCTTATCCGCGCGGCGACCATCTCGATGGCGACCTCGTTAAAACCGCCCTCCGGGATGATGACGTCGGCGTACCGCTTGCTCGGCTCGACGAACTCGAGATGCATCGGCCGCACCGTCGAGAGGTACTGCTCGCATACTGATTCGACGCTGCGGCCCCGTTCCTCAATATCGCGCTGCAAACGGCGGATGAAGCGCACGTCGGCATCGGTATCCACGTATAGTTTGACGTCGAATAAATCGCGCAGTTCAGGCTCGGCAAAGACCAGGATGCCCTCGACCATAATCACGGATGCCGGTTCCACGCGGCGCTTCTCTCGCGTGCGCGTGTGAGCGGTGAAATCGTAGATGGGGATGGCGACGGTGCGCCCGGCCCGCAGTTCCCTCAGATGTTCGACCAGTAACTCGGTCTCCAATGAGCTGGGATGGTCAAAGTTGACCTGTGCCCGCTGGGCCGGCGGCAGGTGGCTCAGGTCACGGTAATAAGCGTCGTGGGGAATGTAAGCGATGTGCTCGGCTCCCACGCGGCGGAGAATCTCATTCGCCACCGTCGTCTTCCCTGACCCGGTTCCACCGGCTACCGCTATCACGATTGGTCGCATTTCCTCTTCTCCGTCCAGGTAACTGCAAGTGCCGGGCACCTTGAAAACTTGAGCAGTTACGCGCAATTTGTCGACTTGCCCTACACCTGGCCCGTTTATACCAGTGTTATCACGATGAGCAACAAAGCAGCCACAGCAGTCAATCCTGCCCGCAGGCGCGGGTGACGGCGCGGCCACAGCCAGGCCGCGCTCCATACCAGCCACGCTCCGGCCAATCCGCCTGCGCCAGGTGCGCTGCCCCACACCACTCCCCGCTGCCACAGATTGACCAGCGCCAATTCCCCCACCAGCAACGTCAAGAGGACGTATGCCGCAATGAACGACCGCCCGGAGCGGCAGGCGCTCATGGCCTCACCCAGCGCCCGTGCCCCCAGCCCCCCGCAGATGAGCAGCGCCAGTTCCACCGATGCGCTTGGCAGGCGACCGGCTTCGATTTCGACAGTCCCCAATGAGCAGAAAATCCCGCCCCCGGTCAGCGCCAGCGACGGCAGGATGAGCATCACGTCGCTCCAGTGAGAGTTGCGGCGCCGACGAGTAATTTGTGGAGCAGCCAGGGCTGCCATCAGAGTCAGGCGCAGGGCGGGCGTCGAGAGGCCACGGTCTCCCGGCCAGGCGAGCAAGGCCCCCGTCAATAAAAACAAGCTCGCCAGCCAGCCGATGACCCGCACGGCACGAAAAATTCCGGGCGCTGGCCGGAAGCTATCCCACAGCGTCAGCCCCGTCGCCGCCAGCAGAGCGCCACAGGCCAACCCGGTGAAAATCCCAGCAGTCAGCACCTCAACCCTCCTCGCTCTGCGCCAGAGTTGGCGGAAGGCCACCGGCGGCTTGAACTCGCTCCGCCTCCTCCCGCAGCCAAAAGCGGCGGGCGGGCCAGGCGACGCTGCCCAGCAGCCCCACCAGCAGCAGCACAATGCCAATGCCACTGGGCCAGAGGCCGGGGTTAAAGGTCGCGGTGATGCGCGCATAAGGCACGCTGGCAAGCTCCAGCGTCACGCCCTCCACCTCCAGCTCCGCGTCCCCCTCCACCACCTGCCCAGTGATCAATTGCCCGGGCGGGCTGCGATAGACCTGGACAAGCACGGAGCCTTCGGGCTGCGCTACCAGCCGGATGACCATCTGGGCCTCCGGGATGGCGAAATACCGTTCCTCGGTGAGCACGATTCGCAGTTGAGTTACTGGGGTGGATTCGGTAGTTTGATAGAGCGCCAGGGGGTGTCTGGTCTCATCGGCAGCGCTGGCCTGCACGCCAGGCCCGCGTTGTTCGACGAACGTCACGATGCCGGGGCTGTGCGTCACCCCACGGCCATCCTTATCCAGCGCGACCCACTTTTCGGCGTCATCCAGCGCGGCCTGCTCGCCACTTTGGACGATCAGCCCCTCGACCTGCCAGCCCCATAGATAGGTGATGAGCAGCCCGGCCAAAAGCAGCAATGCGCCGGTGTGGATCAGCAAGGGGAACAGATCGGCCCAAGGCCAGCGGTCGGCCTGGAAAAGCGGAGACTCTCCCAGCACCCGGTAGCGCCGGTCTCGCAGATCGCTCACTGCATCAGGGAGATTTAGATCCGCGAGGGAGCGCCATTCTCCGGCCGGTTGCGCCATCTCTCGGTTACGGCGGAATCGTTCACTGCCCTCTATCAGCCGGAGCAACAAGCACCCGCCGAGTAGCGCCAGCAGCGCGCGGAATCCAAAGGAATGGGTGATGGTGAACAGTCCCAATGCCTGCATCGTCGCGGTAGCTTGTCCAAAGCGCGCTTGCGTCATGGAAAGCCACTGCGCGCTGGCCGACGGATCGGCCAAAGGCATTTGGGGCAGCCAGGCTGTGAGGGTCAGCCCAAAAGAGACGCCCAATAGCAGGGCGATCAGCAACCCATCGCTGATCGCAACCTGCCAGATGGCTCGCCAGGGGTCACGTGGGGTTTGAGCAATCATGCGCTCGACGTCAAATCGCTATCAGAAAGAAAGCCCCTGTTGCGGGGCTTGGATGGAGCCACCCTTGGGAATCGAACCCAAAACCTATCGCTTACGAAGCGATTGCTCTGCCGATTGAGCTAGGGTGGCGCACGAGTCATTATACCAGCATCGCCAATCGTTGGCAAATTGTCAGAGGAATTCGGGTGTCCGTCAAATTTTTGCGCCGGGTAGTGGATCTTGCCTGGGAGCGCGGGCGTCCCTGCCCGCATGCGGCCAAGATGGCCGCGCTCCATAGCAGGCGTCCCCGCCCGCATGCGGCCAAGATGGCCGCGCTCCATAGCAGGCGTCCCCGCCCGCATGCGGCCAAGATGGCCGCGTT
>QMOE01000325.1 GCA_003648125.1 Chloroflexota bacterium | reverse complement strand
GAGTGTCACGAGCGCGCCGTTGCCGCTCTTGAGTCGGTGGGGCTGGGCGATCGGACGCACCACCGGCCCAACGAGTTATCGGGCGGTCAGCAGCAGCGCGTGGCCATCGCCAGGGCGCTGGTCAACAACCCCTCGATCATCCTGGCCGATGAGCCGACTGGCAACCTGGACACCCAGTCCAGCGAGGAGATTATCGAGTTGCTACACCAACTGCATGACCAGGGTGCGACCATTGTTATGGTGACCCACGAGCCTGGTATCGCTGACCATGCGGAGCGAGTCATCTATCTCTTGGATGGACAGATCGCCTCCGACAAGCTGAACGGGGCGAGCAGGAAGGGGGGCAAGCTATGAGTCTGTGGCGCACGTTCAAAGTGGCCTGGGAGGGGTTGACCCTCAACAAGGCCCGTTCGTTTCTGACGACGCTGGGCGTCATCATCGGCGTGGGGGCCGTCATCGTGATGATGTCGGTCAGCGCTGGGGCTGAGGCCGAGATCGCTGACCAGATCAATGCCCTGGGCGCCAATCTGGTCATGGTGATGCCCTCGTTCAGCCGAGGTGGTTTTGGCCCTGGTATGGGCGCCGGCGCCGGGAGGCCGCCAGGTCTCAATTACGACGACATAAACGCCATCGCCCAAAACGTGACCGGCATCAACGGCGTCTCGGCAGAGCAAACTACGAGCCAAATCGTAAAGGCTGGCAGTACGACGTTGGAGGATGTTTCGATCATTGGCACGACCGCTGATTTTCCCGATGTGCGCGACTACCGCGTGGCGGAGGGCCGCTTTCTGACCGACGAGGACAACGACCGGGTCAATAAGGTCGTCGTCTTGGGGTACGACGTTGCCCCGGAGCTCTTTGGTGAGCAGAGTGCTGTCGGCCAATCAATCAAGATCGCTTCGACCAAGTTCACCGTCGTCGGCGTGATGGAAGAAAAAGGCGTGGTCGGCAACACCGATTACGATGGCCGGGTGTACATCCCCCTTACCGTGGTGTTCAAAAAGTTCACCAACGCGCGGTTCGGTGGCGACAGCGTGCGCACCGTCTACGTTTCTGCCGAGAGCAAGGAAGTGATGGAGGATGTAATGTCACAGGTGACGACCGTGCTGATTCGGCAGCACGACGTGGATCCGGCGTCACCCGACTTTAGCCTGACGACGCAGGACAGCATCATTGATACGGCGGCTTCGACGACCGAGGCATTCCGCGACCTGCTGGCTTGGGTGGCGGGGATCTCGCTGGTGGTGGGCGGCATTGGCATCATGAACATTATGCTGGTCAGCGTCACTGAGCGGACGCGGGAGATCGGCTTGCGGCAGGCGCTGGGAGCGCGGCCGCGCGACGTGCAGCTTCAGTTCCTGCTGGAAGCGATTGTGTTGAGCCTGATCGGCGGGTTGGTGGGCGTGGCTGTTGGGGTGGGTGGTTCGTATCTCTTCAACGAGCTGGGCACCATGCGCACCGATCTGGTGATGGAATCTGTGCCATTGGCGTTCGGCGCGGCGGCGGTGGTGGGTATCTTTTTCGGCTACTACCCGGCGACCCAGGCGGCGCAGTTGGACCCGATCGAGGCGTTGCGGAGAGAATGAAACGTGAGGCACTTGAAACGGAGGAAAACGATGAGACTTGGATATATTGGATTGATCATAGTTTTTGTTGTTGCAGTGTTGGTCGGGTGCAGTGGAGAGGAGATCACCCCAGCCCCAGCGGACGCGGGCGGCGGCGAAACCTACACCAGCGAGGTTCTGGACACGTCCTATCCCGATGCACTGAATGCGAGCAGTCAGCTTGCGCTGGGCATGCTTCTCCTTGGGGAGACGGAGAACAGAATCACGTCGGAGCAGGCGGCGGCCTTGCTCCCGCTCTGGCAGGCGTTACAGGGCGGGGTGACGGCCCAGGCGGAGGTGGAGGCCCTGCTGAAACAGATCGAGGGGACGATGACCGCCGAGCAGTTGGAGACTATCGCTGCCATGCAACTGACACAGGATGGTATGCGGGCCTGGATGCAGGAGCAGGGGCTGGGACTGGGCGCAGAAGGTATGCCGGGCGGCGGTATGCGCGGCGATCTGAGTGAGGAGGAGCGGGAGGAACTGCGCGCGACCAGGGAGGCCGGTGGCGGTGGATCTGGTGGTGGGCCTGGCGCTAATCTGAGCGATGAGGAACGAGAAAACCTGCGCGCGACTATGGAATCCAGTGGCAGCCCTGGCGGCAGTGGGGCCGGCGGCAGGCCGGGACAGTTTGTCATCCTGTTGGATACGCTGGTTGAACTGCTGACTCATCTGGCAGCAGAGTGATCTGGGCTTGGGAAGAAAAAGGTGGAGCATTGTGCTCCGCCTTTTTTATTTCTTCAGCGTCCAGTTCCTGGCGCGATTCTGCTGATCGATACGCCCCCTGTGGGGCTACTCAACCGGCGTTTGGCCTACTACCTGAACGCTTTATTTCTGCTCTTCATCATCCCTCCACCATATCTCCATAATTTCTACACAAGATTGTCGTAAACTAGGAAGCAAATGAGACATGAGAATTAAAATCAGGAGGAAATGAATGAACAAGAAATGGTGGATCGTAATAACAGTTGTCGTGATTGGAGGATTGAGCTTTGCCGGCTGGCAGTACCTGGGAAGTCGGCAACAGGCCCGGGCTGAGGTGCAGGATTCAATTGAGACGGCCATCGTCCAACGCGGCACGCTGCGGGTCACACTTGACGCGACCGGCAGCCTGGCTCCGCAAGCCGAGGTATCGCTGGCCTTTCAGTCGAGCGGGCAGGTGGCCGAGGTGTTCGTTGAAGAAGGACAGCAAGTGGAGGCCGGGCAAGCGCTGGCTCAATTGGATACGGATGACCTGGCGCTGCAAGTTGCCCAGGCCGAGATTTCGCTGCGCGAGGCCGAGCTTCAGTTGGAGAATTTACTAGATCCGCCCGACCAGGCCGATGTTGAGCGGGCGCAGGATGCGGTAGACCGGGCCGCGGCCTCGCTGCAACTGGCGCAAATCAGCCAGAGAACCGCGCAGGACAGCGTGTTGGTCAATGAATCGCTGGATGATGCGCAGTCGGCGTACGATGACGCGCTGGAGGATTACAATTACTGGCTGGACGAGTACAACGAGAACGACGCCGATCACTGGTTCGTGGAGAATGCTTTGGAAAAGCTCGAAGACAGAGATCTGGCGTTAAAGCGCGTCCGGGAGCAGGCTGACCAGCAGCTTCAGTCGGCCAGCAACGATCTGTCTGCTGCCGCCGACGCCTATCGCCAGGCGCAGAATGACCTGCAAGACCTGCTGGACGGCGCCGACGAGAGCAACGTCGAGACGGCGCAACTCCAAGTTGACCAGGTCAGGGCGTCCCTGGAACAGGCCCGGTTGAGATTGGAGCAAGCCACGCTGACCGCGCCGATGGCCGGTACCGTCACCGCGTTGAACATTCAGCCCGGCGAGATGACCAGCGCGGGCCAAGCGTCCGTCGTGGTGATAAGCGACCTTTCGGTTCTGACGGTGGATGTCTACCTGGACGAGACGGATATATCTCAGGTGGCCGTCGGCCAGAAGGCGCTGGTGAGCGTGGACGCCTTCCCCGAGGCCGAACTGAGCGGTGAGGTGACGTACATCGCGCCGGTCGCTGAGACCCAGTCCGGCATAGTGCTTTACCCTGTCACTGTGCGACTGCCGTCAACAGAGATTCCCGCGCGGGCCGGGATGACGGCCGATGTGGAGATCGTCTCCGCCAGCCAGGAGGGTGCGCTGATTGTCCCGCTGCGGGCTGTCCATACCGAGGAGGGGCGCGCTTACGTAGAGCGGCTGACCGGCGGCCAGATCGAGCGGGTGGAAGTAGAGTTGGGGATGATGACGGATACCGAGGTCGAGGTCATCAGCGGTGTGGTCGAGGGGGATGTGGTGGCCGTGGTGGCCGCGGCCTCCAGTGATCAGGGTTCTGGCGGCGGCATGATGTTTGGTATGTTTGGCGGAGAGGATTAGCATGATCGAGATAGAGAACATTACCAAAGTTTATCAAATGGGCGAGATAGAGGTACACGCCTTGCGCGGGGTGTCGCTACGGATCGAGGCGGGGGAGTGGGCGGCGATTATGGGGCCTTCCGGCTCTGGCAAGT
>QMOE01000324.1 GCA_003648125.1 Chloroflexota bacterium | reverse complement strand
CTCGTAGCGGCTGGGAAAGATAAAGGCCACTGCGCCCCGGTAGAGAGCGGGCTTATTCTCCTCATCCACAAAGCCGATAAAGTGCACCCATTTCTCGTCTAGCCCCTGTTCCCGGGCCAACCGGCGCGGGTCGGGCGTGAAAGGGGTGTCCCGCTCCGGCAGACGCCCGGCAATGACCAGCGGGCACTGCTCACCTATGACCGGCCCAACCCGGCGGTAAGCCCGGAGAACCGTGGCGACGTTCTTGCGCACATCAAAGCCGCCCAGGTAGAGCACGTAGCGCCCCCCACTCCGGCTCCCCCCTCGCAGGGGGGAGGGTTCAGGGATGTAGCGTTCACCGGCGGCCAGGTAGACGACGCGCACGCGGTCGGGAGGCAGTCCCAGGTGGGTCAGGATGTCCCGCCGGG
Organism: Chloroflexota bacterium; assembly: GCA_003648125.1. The sequence continues at coordinate 3,698 of QMOE01000324.1, read as the reverse complement.
AGGCCTCCGAGTCGGTGAGCACGAGTGCGGCGCTCTGGGCGGTCTTGCTGACCAGCGCGGTGTAGAGCCGCACCAGCGGCCCGCCCCGGTACTCGCGTAGGAGTAGCGGGATCAGGTCGTGGATGGTGACGACGGTGGGGACGGAGGGACGCAGCGGCGGGGCCCAGTACGGCACGTGGCCCACGTCGGCACCGAGGCGGGCGCAGGCGTGGGGGAAGGCAATTTGCTCGAACCAAATTTTATCCAGATTAGCCGACAGCCGGTAGCAGTTAGCCATTAGCCGGAACTGGACGTTTGGGATTTGGGATTTAGGATTTTGGATTTTGCCCTCAGGCGTGATCAGCACGATCTCCAGGTCCGGCGCGACCATTGCCAGGTGTTCCACCAGGTGGCGCGTGTACTGCCCGCTGCCGGTGGTAGGACTATTCCAGAACCAGGCGTTGATGGCGACGCGCATAAGTCTTTACATCTGGGCAGCACCCAATGTCATCAAGAGATGAGAACCAGACCTGCCAGGTTTTATGAGGCACTTTCGAACGGAAATGCACTGTTAATCGTGTCGAATCTGGCTCACAAAAGCTCTGGCGGAAACCTGGCAGGTCTTTCAATCATTGATGACATCGAGTGAGCAAGAGATAGCAATGGTCAAAGGAACAAACGCACGAGAGGTTTTCGATCAGATTCAAACAGAGATATGTCAACGACCATAGTTGAGTAGTAAATGTCTGGTCAATCGCTCTCGCTCAACACATAGTCGCTTGAAAGCACAGCGCCTTAGTCGCGCTCCAACCTAATTCAACATTGCCAAGTTATTGTTTATTGTTCCTTCCTTCCATCGCGTACCGCATTATCTCGCCCACGCTCAACTGCATTATGCCCAGTTTGTCCAGCGTGCGCCCGCGCCGCCAGTAGTCGGTCTGGTGGACGATGCAGGCCTGGCGGATGATGCTGTCCATCCCCCACACCTGCACACCGTACCGCTGCCCCAGCGCGGCGATAGGCACCAGGCTCATCGGCACGTCCTCGGTGATGTAGCGGTGGTTCAGTGTGGGTGGGGCCTTGATGCCCCGATAGCCGGGTTGGTTATGGATGGCCTCGTATAGATTCGCGCCCCTGGCGTCGTAAGCCATTCTCAGCCACTCTACCCCGGTTCGGGCGCGGATGCCCAGCGATGCCGCGACTGTTACCCGCTCCCGGTCCAGCGCCTCCAGGATGCGGGCCACCGAGGGGGTCACGCCGTCAATGTAGAACTGGAACTCGCCGCCGGTGGATTCGATGCGCCCGGCGTTCAGCAGGGTGAGGGCGGGATGAAATATGGCCCCCATGTTGTTCAGGCTGGTGTGCAGCACGCTCGTGCCGTCAATGAACAGGGGAAAGGCCGTGGACAATGCCTCCAACACGCGGGGGGTGCGGGTGGCCGGCAGCGCTGCCAGCGGCACTGCATCCTTGATGCGAAAGATGCGCGCCTGAGCCGGGCCTTCGGAGCGGCTGGCATAGATCAGCGTCTCCGCCTCGGCCACAGTGACGTCGGCCTGGCAGTCACACTCGCGCAGCACGTGCGCGAACTCGAGGGCGCCGCCGGTGCGCCCCGGGTTGAGCAGGACGATCTGCCCATCGCGCAGGTGCGGGGCGACGCTGTGGGCGATGTCGGCGTGGCCGGTGGAAGGCACGACCACCATAATGACCTCGGCCTGCTCCAGTGCCGCGCCTATATCCGACGTGACCAGGGCTAGATCGCCAAAACCGTACGGCCCGCCATTGTAACTCTTTAGTTCGATCCCGCCCCGCGCCTTGATGACGGCGACGTGTTCGGGCGTGCGATTGTACAGCGTGACGGGAAAGCCCATCAGCGCCAGGTGCGCCGCCATGGCCTTGCCGCCGTGGCCGGCGCCGATGACGGTGTAGTGCGTTTCCTTGTTCATTCAATTCCTCCTATGCCAGGGTGGTAGGGGCGCGGTGACCGCGCCCCTACAGGCGAATGCCCAGACCGGCGATGCGTTCTTCTTCTGACAATGCTCGCCCGGTGGCCGGGTCCACCGCCACGCACGCGCCGCGCGGGACGATGCGAGTGACGATTTGCCCACGGGCGAAGGGATTGTTACGCAAGTGGGGCGCGTCCAATACACCCGTCGTGACCGCCAGCGCCAGCGTGGCTGGGTCGGTGAGTGGATCGCTCACGTCTGGGCCGGCCAGAGCGCGGATGGCCTCTAGCGTGACCTGCGCCTCGCGCACCAGTTCCTCCTGGCGCTGCTGGACGGCAGGGTCGGCGGTCATGTCCGGCTGGCCACGAAGCGCGTTCTCGATAGCCCGGCGGGCCAGTCTACAGGCCTCGATCACATCGGCGGCGGTGGCAGCGTGGTGGGCCTCGGTGTGGCCGACGACGTGCAGAATGTGGGGCCGCAGTGCCATCTGCAAGTAGACGCTGGTCGCCAGGTGGGCCCGGGCTGCGTCCGGGTCGAGTGGATAACTGAGCAGCCCCGTGCGCGTCTGCCGCCAGGTACGAAAATCCGGCCCAGCCAGCGGCGCGACTATCTCCAGGCAGGCCAACATCTTGGCCAAGTCCATCGCGTCCGAGAGACCGGGCGGGCTGTTGAACATCATCTGGGCGATATAGTCGCGCACGCCGAAAGCGCGGGCGTTGTGGGCCGAGAGGTAGGCCGAGACGACAAAGAGCACGTCCGGCGCGTCGCGCATACCCCAGTGGTGCGGCTCGTTCAATTCGACCGGGATGTTCCGCTCGCCGTACCAGGCCATCACCCACTGGTGCTCGCGGATAGAGTCCTCCAGACTCCACGGCCCGCGCCCGTCCATCTGGTTGAACCAAAAGATGGGAATGGCACACCAGGCGATGTTGATCGTCTCCACGTACATCTCGGCCAGCCGGATAAAGTCGTCAGTGCCAGAGTAGGTGCGCAGGAGCGGAAAGTTGCCGCGCCGGCTGGCGGCGTAGAGAGCGCGGTAGTCCTCTGGACTGCGCACCGGGACGCCGCCCGCCCCAGTGCGGCGCGGGTCTTGGCGCTCTGGGTGGAAAAAGTTGGCCTGGGCGTCCTGGTCAATGCCCAGGGAGACAATGTCCAGCGCGTGGGCCTCGGCGATGCGGACGATGCCTGCGCGGGTGGCTTCGACCGTCGGCAGGCCAAAGTGGTGGCGGATGATGGGGAAGGGGGACTTCCAGGCGATGCGCTTGACGGTGGTCTGGGGAAAGTCGGCCTCGGCCAGACCGGTTTGGGGCTGGCCCTTGAGGTAGGCCAGGACTGCCTCCTCCGGCTCGCCGCCCTCGAAAGTGCGCTCAAAAAAGCCGATGGCGCGGGCCCGCTCGGCTACGGGCGGCGTCCCGCCAAAGGCGAAGCGCACGCCGGCGGCGCGTAGATCATCCGCCGCCTCCGCGAATTCGCCCAGCAACCGTTCGCCCGTCTCCGGCGTCAGCCGGTATGAGACGCCGACCAGATCGGCTTGCTCACGCCGGGTTGTCTCCAGGAATTCCTCGACCGGCACCGCCGGGCCGAGAAAGACGGTGCGCCAGCCGGCGGCCTCGGCCAGCCGTAAAAAGTTCAGCACCCCGGCCACGTGGACACACTCACCCAATGCTCCGGCGACGACTGTTTTCATCTTTTTCACCTCCTACGCAAGTATACGAGGGAAATGCTCGCGTGTCAAACGGAAACCGCCGGGCCTCTCGCAGGCCCGGCGGCTCGTCT
>QMOE01000323.1 GCA_003648125.1 Chloroflexota bacterium | reverse complement strand
GGATTGAGACCGGCACGGCACCGAGGGCGGTCAACAAGGTGCCAACCCCGACGTTGATGAGTAGTATCTGCACCACCCGGTCCTCCGGCGCGACCGATTTGATGAGCGCGACCACGCGGGCGATGGCTCCCGTCTCCAGCATGACGGTCACCTGGAGGATCGAGGTTGCCACCACCAGGGCGATGGGCAGCGAGGCCATCACGCCGCTCAGGCTGGCCCGCAGCGCGACCGAGAGCGGGGTTTTGAAATAGAGCCAGGCCACCACCAGCGCGACGACCCAACCCACAGCGCCGGCCACATCGGCGGCGGTGCGGCGCAGGACGAGCAGTGAAAAGATGACGATCACAGGCAAGAGAGCCAGCAGCACTGCTATCCAGTTCACGGGGTCTCCTTTGAGTGATTGACTTGGGACTTTGGAGCAGTCTTTAAGACTGCTCCAAAGTTAAGAAAGCCAGGGACGTGCTGATCCCCTCAAAAATGACGGCCATCTCCGCCGCGCTGACCAGCGAGAGCGTGCCCTGAAATTCCTCTTTCAGTTCCGTATCCCCGACCTGGAAATCGGGCGAGAGGCTCACCTTTACCGCCTCGTTCTCAAAACTCATCTCCCCGGTCTCGTTATCCACGAACAAGCGCGATTCTTTCCCGCCTTCCCGCCGTCGGATGGCGTCCCCCGCGACGTAAAAGGCGTTGTCCGCCTCCTGCTCGAAATCGCTTTCCTGCAAAAAGAGGCGCGGTTTATCCAGGTAGGGCTGGCCCTGGTGGACGCAGAAGGTGGCGCAGTTGCCGCATTGATTGCACAGATCGTCCACGTGGATGATCTGCCGGGTTTGCTCGACGCGGAACATCTCCGTGCCCGTCACCTTCAAACGGCCCTCCCGGCAGGAGAGCACTGGCAGCGCGAGGTTGACGGGTGAGACGATGACCGTGTAGTTGGCCCGGTTGGGGCAGACCTCGACGCATTTATCGCAGACGGTGGAGCATTGCATACAGCGGGCGGCCTCGGCCTGCGCCGCTTGTTCTGTCAGCGTCGCTTCAACCAGGTCGAAACTGAGGCGGTGCTCCACGGGGAGCGTTGCGGCTCTGTGCTGGGGCGATTTTTGGGCGCGGGCCAGTTTGACCTGTGTAATCTCCTCGCCGGAGAGGGTGGGGGGTTGGACTGAGGGCCGTGTGAACGGCAACCCCAATTTCCGGCAGATCGCCTCCGCAGCACTCCGGCCGTCGGCGCAGGCCTCGACGATGGTAGCGGGGCCGCGCACCGCGTCTCCGCCGGCGTAGACCAGTTCCCCGCCCGCCAGTCCGGTTTCGGGATCGGCGGCGATAGTCCCGTTATGACGCAGGGAAACGGAACTGCCGTCGAGGAAGGAAACGTCGGGCCGCTGGCCGATGGCGACGATGATGGAATCGGCCTCTATCTGGAACTCGCTGTCCTCAACGCGCACCGGTCTACGTCGTCCGTCGGGGCCGGGTTCTCCCAACTCGTTGCGCGCGCTTTCCAGGGCCGCGACGTGGCCCGCTTTCAGGATCACTCGCGTGGGCGAGACCAGTTCCTCCACAGTCACACCTTCCGCCAGAGCGTCCTCGATCTCCTCCGGGTCGGCCGGCATCTCGGCCCGCGTGCGCCGGTACACGATGGTCACCTCCCCGCCGAGCCTACGGGCCGTCCGAGCCGCGTCCATGGCCGAGTTCCCCCCGCCAATAACCAGCACTCGCCCGCCTAACTCGATCTTTTCGCCTCGCCGCACCCGCTCGAGGAAATCCAGAACGTGGTAGACTCCCGCGCCATCCTCCCCCGCAATGCCCAGGCGAGCGTCCTGTTGCGCTCCTGTAGCGACGTAGATAGCGTCATAGCCGTTCTGCAAGAGCTTCCCTGGCGGCGCGGTGATGGGATGGTCAAGCTCGATTTTGACCCCCAGTCCTTCGATGCGGGCGATGTCCTCCTGGAGGATTTCGTCGGGCAGGCGAAAGGCCGGGGCAATCGCCGCCATGCCGCCGGCTCTATCTTTGGCCTCGTAGATGGTCGTCTCGACGCCGTTGAGGGCCAGGTAATAGGCCGCCGCCAGCCCGGAGGGGCCGCTGCCGATGATGGCTACACGCGCGCCAGAAACCGGGTTTTTCCCGAAAAACCTGGTTTCTCTACCGTGTTCAGACGCAAACCGCTTGAGGGCGCGGATGGCGACCGGTTCGTCGTAATTGTTGCGCGTGCAGCGAGTCTGGCAGACGTGGGTGCAGATATAGCCGGTCACACCGGGCAGCGGGTTGCGGTCGAGGATGACTTGCATGGCCTCGTCGTATTTTCCCTGCGAGATGAGCCAGGCGTACTCTGGCACGTCCTGGTGGATGGGGCACTGCTCCACGCAGGGGGCGGTGATGCAGTCAAACAGTTCCAGGCCCGATTCGACCTTGGGCAGGCCGTAAGGGTGATAGCTCTTTTTGTAGCGCGGCTCTTGCAGCGCTGCGGCGGCTGCCTGTTCCAGGTTGGTCATCTTGTTGCGGGCTAAATCGCCCAGGCCGGCCGCGCCCCGCTCGCGCATTGCGATTTCCAGATTCTCCAAGTATTGCAAGAGTCTGGAATAGCCGCCCGGCTTGAGCAGGTCGGAGGCGGCGGTGACGGGCAAGGCCCCGCAGCTCAGGATGGTCGGTGCGTTGAGCGCGTCCGCCCCGCCAGCGTAGGAGACGTTTAGATCACTGAACTCGCGCGCGAGTTTATCGAACAGGTTCATCGTGATGGGATAGAGCGCGCGCCCCGACATGTACATCTCGTCGCCGGGGAGCGCCTCTTTGTGATTCGCCATCGCCAGCGTGTTGCTCAGTTTGACCCCAAAGGTCAGGCCGCGCTCGGCCGCCGACTGCTGGAGTGTCTTGATCAATTTGACCGCCCGCTCGTATTGGAGATCGTGATCGAACACTTGAGCTGGGATGTGAATTTCCTCAAAGCCTAAACGCTCGTGGAGGATGCGCATCACTGTCTCTTGGCCCAGCAGCGTGGGGTTCAGTTTGACAAAGGTGTGCAGCCCCCGCTCCTCCACCAGGTACAGGGCAATGCGTTCGATCTCATCCGGCGGGCAGCCGTGCATGGTGGAAAGGGTGACGTTGTCCGCAATCTGGGATGGAATCTCGATATCCGCAAACTGGGGGAATCTTTCTTGCAAAGTAGCGCGAATCTCGGCAATCTCCGCAGAGGCATCCGCCAGCGTGTCCATAAAGCGCGTCATCGGCGCGCTCTGCACGCCCGCCATGTCGTAGCCGACGCTCATGTTAAAGACCGTGCCAAAAGGCGCGCTTTCCTCAAAGCCCAGCAATCGGCGCAGGATGTGGATCAGCGCCCAGGCTTTGACGTACTCATCGGTGGATTGGGCCAGCTTTAGCTCCTGCGACCACTCGACGTTGTACCCCTCGTCCTCCATATCAATGCAGGGGCGGGGGATTTCCAACTCGTCCATAATTTGGACGGTTTTCAGCTCGATAAAGCGCGCCCCGGAAAGCCAGGCGGCGATAATGTTTTGGGTCAGTTGGGTGTGGGGGCCGGCCGCCGGCCCGATGGGGGTGGCGAGTCGCTGCCCAAAGATGGTGCTGGAATAGGCGCTATCCGCCGAGGGGGTGTAGAAAAGGGAACGCGGGATGCCAAAGATGGATTGGTTTTTCTCGAACTCGGTTAGAATCCAGTTGAGAAGAACCGGGAATGATTGGACGTTCATATTATCAGACATGCTATTTCCTCCTCATTGTGCCAGACCCCCACTTTTGCTTGTTGATGCTTCGAGTGCAAAAGTATCGGACGACTTTATGGTTTTGGTAACAATACACGCTGGAATTCATCCTCAAACTCTTGTTTCTTGACTTGCTCGTTATAGAACGGCAACCACACCAGCTTGTAGTCTCGATTCTGAAACACGACGGTTAGCCTGTGTTCGGCCTCGATTTGCTTCAAGAAGGCTTCCTTCCATTGTTCGTAGGAGATGAGGTGTTGGCCTTTCGGTTCGATGAATAGTTGGTAAACCAGTGACTTGCCGGTGACTTTTTCGGTGAGGAACAAGACAAAGTCCGGCTCAAAGGGGCGGCCATCGCCAAAGTTGTAGAGTTGAAAGAGCTTTTGATTGCGCAGCAGGTAG
>QMOE01000322.1 GCA_003648125.1 Chloroflexota bacterium | reverse complement strand
CATCTTGGGGTAGGCAACAATAAAGGCGCTAGATATGGGGGTTCGTAGTAGCGGCTTTAGCCGCTTTTGAGCCTTTTGGACGGCTGAAGCCGTCACTACGAACAAAAACGCCAGACTCCAGTTTCATAATTGGACTTGGGACTGGGACGCGGATAAACGCTGATGGCGCTCCTGCGGAGCGGGCGCAGATTTTTGTTCTTTTATCTGCGAAAATCTGCGTCCAGCATCCGTTTCCTGGCATGCAAGAACTGCCTGAAAGGTCAATCCCCGCATTGTCCAAAGTCCAATCATAATAACAACGAGAGCAATCTACATCAAATCCACTCGGTTTCTTAATTACCTCTTTATATCTTTTTGGTACAATGGAGACAGGTTGGAGGAAAACCAACCCAAACCTAAACGAGAAAGGAGGTGAATCAGATGACAAAGAAAAGACTTGTTTTGCTGACCGGTGTGGCGCTGACTGCGCTGCTGCTGGCTGGTCTGATCGGAGTGGCGGTTGTAGCCGCTCAAGAGCCTACGCCAGAGCATCCCGTTCCCTTTGGCGAGCGTGGTGGTGGCTTTGGTCGGCACGGCGGCGGTCGTGGCATGGATGGCTTTGGCTGGGCCGGCGGCGGTCAGTGGACGATGTTCGATACGGCTGCCGAGACTCTGGGGCTGACCCCTGAGGAACTCTTTGCCGAGTTGCATGCGGGCGAGAGCATGGATGAGGTCGCCGAGGCGCAGGGCGTGGAGTTGGACGCGCTGCAGGAGGCTATGAGCGCTGCCCGGGGCGAGGCTATGCAGCAGGCTATCGAGCAGGCTGTGGAGGATGGAAGCATGAGCCAGGAGCAGGCCGACTGGGTGCTCAAGGGACTTGAACAGGGTTTCTTGCCCATGGGACATGGTTTTGGCCGTGGACAGGGTATGCGAGACTGTTTTCAGAGCGAGTGATTGTGCGCCCCGCGTTGATGACGGTCGAGGAGGTGGGCGATGCACGAGAGGTGGATGAGGAGCCAGAGTGCTCCTCATCCATTGCGTTCGTGTGGCCTGCAAGAGGGAAACTACCCATGTGTACGTGATGAGCAAGAGGGAAGGTTTGATGAAAAAACGTAAAACCTGGATCATTTTAATCGTTGTTGCGCTGTTGCTGGCAGCCGGGGGCGGCTGCGTTGCCTATCGTTACTCTGCGCTGACCGATGAGCCTCTAGAGCCAACATTACAGACGGCGACGGTGACACAGGGAGACATTGTCATCACTGCCGAGGGCAGTGGTGAACTGGTGCCTGCGGCTGAACAAGAGTTGGTCTTCCATACCAACGGTGTGTTGGACGAGGTGTTAGTGGAGGTCGGCGATCAGGTGCAGGAAGATGATGTGTTGGCCCGGCTGGAGACGGACAATCTGGAACGGGCCGTGGCTGAAGCGGAGGTCGAAGTGGAGTTGGCCCAGATCGACTTGGCCGACGTGCGCGACGGACCTGGTGATGCCGAACTGGCCAATGCCAGCGCCGCCCTGCGAGATGCCCAGGTCGAGCTGGTGCTTGCGCAGGATGCCCACGAAAATGCACTTGACTCCAACCTGGATGCTATTGTGGATTCCCGCAAGGTCGAGTTCGATTGGTGGGTTGGCTACTATCAGACGCAGAAAGCCAAGTACGAGGAGGGGCATCTCAGTCAGGCCGATCACGACTGGGCAATGAACGCCATGATCTCGGCGCAGGGGCAGTGGAATAAGGCCGTCAACGATGCGCTCGCCGAGCAAGTTCAGATCGAGAATCGGGTGACCCAGGCTCAGAACGCTGTTCACCAGGCGTGGGAGTATCTGCAACTCTTGGAGAGCGAACCGCTCACGGACACTCTCACGCGGGCCGAGTTGGCGGCGGACCAGGCGTTGCTGGCGCGCGAAAAAGCGCTTGCCAATCTGGAAGCGGCGCAACTCTACGCTCCTTTCGATGGAACTGTGATGGAGGTCGCGGCGACGGTCGGCAAGCAGGTGGGAGCCAACACGTCCATCCTCACCCTGGCCGACCTGGCGGAGCCGCTGGTGCGCTTCTGGGTGGAGGAGGCGGATATGAGCAACGTCGCGGTGGGCAATGGAGTGAACATTGTCTTTGAGGCTTTTCCGGACACCGTATTCATTGGAGAGATTGTCCGCGTGGGGCCGGTGCTGGTGACGGTGGATAACACGCCGGCCGTTCAGTCCTGGGCAAGCTTTCCCTCCAGTTCTCAAGAAGCCGACCTCCTATCCGGTATGACTGCCGAAGTCGAGATCATCGCTGCCGAGGCCAGAAACGCGTTGCTCGTGCCGGTGGAGGCGTTGCGAGAGGTGTCGCCGGGCCAGTATACCATCTTTGTCGTCAGGCCCGATGGGGAGCTGGAAATGCGACCGGTTCAAGTGGGGCTGATGGACTTTACAAACGCCGAGATCCTGGACGGACTCGAACTCGGAGAGGTCGTGAGCCTGGGAGAGGCGGAGTAGTAGAACGCGGATTCTCGCAGCTTTTCGCAGATAGGATCAGAGTTTATCGGCGTTCATCTGCGTCCTGGTGAGATATGGTGGAGGGGTTATGTTTCGTAAAAAAGCCTTTTGGATTAGCTTGATCGTTGTGCTGGCGCTTGTGGGCGGCGGGTATGCCTACTACAGCTACGTGTACCGACCGAGTCAGGAAGTAGTTGAGCAGATCATCACGACTGCCCAGGTGTATAGCGGGGACGTGGTTGTCTCCGTTAGTGGGTCTGGCGCGTTGAGTGCGGCGTCTGAGGTTGCTCTCGGTTTCCAGAGCGAGGGCTATCTGGACGAGGTGTTGGTAGAGATCGGGGATCGGGTGCAGGAGGGTGACGTGTTGGCCCGGCTGGAGATGGACGATCTGGAGGTGGCCGTGGCCGAGGCCGAAATCAAGGCCCGTCTGGCTCAACTTGGCCTGGCCGACGTTCTTGAAGGGCCGACCGATGCAGAGCTGGCAAACGCCCGCGCCGCCTGGCAGAGTGCCCAGGTCGCGCTGACAGTCGCGCAGCACACTTACGACTCGGCCCTCAACTCTGACCTCGATTCTGCCGTGCGCTCCCGCTACATCGAGTACCAGCGGGCCGTTGATCGTTACTGGGAGTATGAGAACGGTGATGCCAGTCAGGATGATCTGGAGGACGCGTGGGGCGACCAGGGCGAGGCTGAATGGCAGTTGGGTGAGGTCTTGCAGCAAGCAGAGATGGAGGAACTGGACGCCTGGAACCAGGTGGATCAGGCTCGGAACAGGGTCTACCAGGCTTTGGAGAGTCTCGAGCTCCTGCAAAGCGAGCCAATCACGGATACGATCTTGCGGGCCGAGCTGACGGCGGGCCAGGCGGCGCTGGCGCTCAATGACGCGCGTGATAATTTAGCAGCCGCCGAACTGTGCGCCCCTTTCGACGGCACCGTGGTTGACGTGACAGCGACACCCGGCGAGCACGTCGGCACGGCCTCCATCATCACCCTGGCCGATCTGGAAGAGCCTGTGCTTCAGTTTTGGGTGGAAGAGTCGGACCTGAGCGGCGTGGCGCTGGGCAACCGGGTGGAGATTATCTTCGAGGCCCTGCCGGACGACGCCTTCACCGGAACGGTCGTCCGCGTGGACCCCGCGCTGGTGAATGTAGGAGGCACGCTGGCTGTCCAGGCCTGGGCGAGCGTTGATCTCGCTTCTGGCCCGATTGTCCTCCTTGGCGGTATGAACGCGGAAGTCGAGGTTATCTCTGCCGAGTCCAGGGACACGCTGCTCGTGCCGGTGCAGGCGCTACGCGAGCTGGATCAGGGCCAGTACGCCGTTTTCGTCGTACAACCGGACGGCGAGATGGTACTGCACCCGGTCGAGGTGGGGTTGATGGATTTTGTCAACGCCGAGATCATCTCCGGGCTGGAACTGGGCGAGATCGTCAGCACGGGCGTGGAGGAAAGCACGGAGACGGATGTGTCTGAGCAGGAAATGATGCCTCCCGGAGGCCCAGGGATGCGGATTTTTGGAGGATGACGTAGAACGTGAATTGCGCATCACGCATTACGTTTCACGCAGGAGGAAATATGGCTGAAAGTTTGATCGAAATCACCGCTTTGACAAAAACATATGGCGCTGGCGACGTGGCGGTCCACGCGCTGCGGGGTGTGAGTACAGTCGT
>QMOE01000321.1 GCA_003648125.1 Chloroflexota bacterium | reverse complement strand
TTGCCCCAGGTGGCGACCGCCCCGCCGCCCGCAAGGCGCAACAAGCTCTCGTCCAGCGTCTCGTTATTGGGGTAGGCGAAACGACTGCTGTAACAGGTCGCCTCCACAAACACCGGCAGCGCGCCCCCGTTATGCAAATTCGGCACGTCGTCGTTGACGTGGAACAGCGGGGCGTAGGTCACCGGATCATAATCCCACTGGCTCTCGGAACTGTGCCCCTCGAAGGTGGCAATCAGCCCGCCCCCGTTGAGCGCTCCCAGCGCCACGTCGTGAGCAGTGGTCATATCCTCGTACTTGTAAGGCTGGGTGCAACCCTGGGTGCAGAAATAGACGCGTCGCCCGTTAAAGCTGGAAGGCAGAGAGTTGTAGAGCCAGTCAGAGGTATCGTGAAACTCTTCTCCATTAGCCTGATTCTCGTGGCCGGCGATGAACAGCACTCGCTCGTTCCAGGGATACTGAGGTGGGTTCGTTTCATAGTCCAGAATCTTTTGCACGACGGTATTTGCCTCGGCGACGCTGTTGACCGGCAGCCGGCCGATGAAAATATCAGCTATCTGGTCGTCAGGGCCATCCATTGTGACGTAGCGGTTATCGGCGGCAACGCCGTCCGTCTCATATCCCCAGGGATCGGTTATCATATAGGGCGGGACGTACTGGACGCCGGAGCCATCCTCGGCACCGTCGCCGACCAGGAGCACGTAGCTGAGCGCGGGCGAGGTCCAGCTAGTGTAGGCGTGGGCGATGTAACTCTTGATCGCTTCCTGGTGAGCGCCGCCATACTCGGCGTAAATCTCCTCGACGGTGACACTGTGGACGCGCAGCCCCTCGGCGGCGCGGCGGGCGGCCAGCGGGTTCACGGCGGAGGTAAAGGCGGCGGGGGCGATGATCAAATAGTCGGCGCCGCCGGGCGGATCGGCCAGCGTTGAGGCCGGCGCGGAAACCTGTTCCGGAAGAGTGAATTGGGCCGCCTGCGCCGGATTGACGACGGCCTGCTCCAGGACGGGGGTGAACAGGTCGGACGCATTGACAATCTGCCCGACATCGGCGCCGGAAAAGCGCAACGTGACGCGCGCGTGACGCGCCACCTCTAAAGCCGGTCCGGCGGGGTCAAAGCGCAGCGGTGAAAAAATCACCCGCACCAACCGGCGACCGCGCATCCAACCCGCCTCTTCCAGTGTGACCCACTGCGCCGACTTTGGAAGTTTATCCGAGTAGGCGAACTCGCTCCGCGCCCAGACCGGCTCGAGGCCAGCGGCAGGATTGTCCGCCAATGCCATCCTGAGGGCGGGAAGCACCGGATGGGATAGCGAGACGCGGTCGCGCTCCAACACCTGCACCTGGAGCGACACGTCGCTGCCGGGCGGCGCGATCAGCAGCGCGGAGGCGACCGGGAGCTGCGGCTGCCCAGGCGCGCTGGACTCGGCCCAACCTGGCGCGTCCAGCGCCACGTAAGAGCGGCCATCGCCGCCGAGCACCTGGCGCTGGGTAAAGGCCGGCGCGCGCCACTCTAAGACGACCCCCGTTTCAGCGGCCAGCAGCACGACCGGCTCTGGCGGCGGAGCGTCAGCAGCAGAGACGGGACCCAGGCCGAGGGAGCCGGCGACTAATAACAGCAGCGTAAAGCATGAAAGGCCCCTCTTGTTTTTTGTTTCCGGTTTCTTCATATATCTTCCCCTCGCGATCATCCAGTCGGATTTGTTATCCGACCAGGCGGCGGTTAGCAAAACCGCCCTACATACAGCGCGACTCTGGCAAAAGCCCGGCCCACAGTGATGACCAGTAGGGGTGAAGCGGTGCTTCGCCCCTACATGTTAATTCTTTTTGAATCAACCCTTTAGCGTTACTCAAGACAAGCGGTAGATAGAGATGATACGGCAGCGAGTCTATGCCCGCGCCGCCCTGCGCCGGCCCGTAGGTATCCGGCTCGCCGGCGCTGACCTCCTCGACCAGCCAGTACCAGTAGACCTGGCCCGCCGTCACGTCCCGATCCACGTGGCTGTACTCGCTGCCGGGGCCGGTGGCGGCGATGTAAGCGATTGGTTGGGCCGCGCCCCGGTCGTCGGTCAAAGCGCGGTAGAGACGGAACCCTGTCAGGTCCAGTTCGGCCGCCGTCGCCCATTCCAGCCTCACAGACGCCTCCTCCCCCACCGCCCGGAAGTAGAGCACCTCAATAGCCGTGGGCACGTCGTCATCGTCCTCCACGCCCGGAACATCCTCGTCGTCCTCGTCCTCGTTGACTGGATTGTCGTAGAGATCTACTGCGTTGGTAGTGGTGACCACGTTGGTGGTGGTGACGTTGATCTCGTGGGCGATGTTAAAGACGGTGACGATGTGAAACGTGTCGCCCGGCGGGAGATTGCCCAGCGGGATAGTCAGATCGTTCCAGACCAGGCTGCCGGCGCTATTGTTGACGCTATCAGGATAGGGCGCAGCGTCGTGGAAACTGAGGTAATAGGGATCGTACTGATCCACCAGCGGCAGCACATCAATCACGCTGGGGCCGATGTTGGTGATGGCGATGGTAAAGGTGACGTAATCGGGCGCTACGCCGTCCCGATCCAGGCTCAGTATCTCTTTGCTGATCTCTAACGCCGGGTCGTGGATGTCCACGGGGACGTTGTCGGTGTCGGTTAACACATCGCCGGGGGTGGTCTCGACCCGCACTGTGGCCGTGTTCCAGTAGGTGCCGGTGATGCCCGGCGTGGCGGTCACGGCAAAGCTGACGGTGAGGCTGCCGCCCGGAGGCAGCACGCCGAGGTCGTTCCACACCAGGAGCGGCTCGGCGATGGTGTCTGGGTCAGCCGGATCGCCGCTGCTGCCGATGTAGTGGAAATCGGCGGACGGGAGTGTATCGGTGAGCCGCATGGCGGTGAACGTCACCTGGCCGGTGTTCTCGATGCGGATAGAGTAGGTAAAGGGCATACTGCGCGCCGCTATACCCGGTGCGACCGTCTTGACCAACTCTAGTTCAGGCTCGGCGTGGAAGCCAAAGTCGAGCGTCAGGTCCTCGCTGATGACCGAGGTGAGCGTGGTGGTGACGGCATAGCCGGAGCCGTTAAAGATGGCATCGGGGCTGCCGTCCGAGTCGGTGATGGGGGTGGCGGGCGGGCCGACCGTAAAGATAGTGGGCGTGTAAGGATAGAGCGGGCCGCCCGGCACAAAGTTGACCTGCGAGAGTTGCACGGTGTAGGTGACATTGAGCGGCAGGTCGTCGAACAGGTAGAGGCCGGCGCCGTCGGTCGTGTCGCTGGCGAGGTGCGCGCCGGTGGTCGAGTCGTACAGGTCAACCACCACGCCGGGGATGGGGCTCTCGAACAGGCCATTCTGCTCGCCATCGCGCACCAGTTCCAGCCAGACGTAATCGCCGATGCGCCCGCCGTAGAAACCAAAGTCAACGGTCAGGTTAGAGTTACCGTCTCCGTCCTCGCTCGTCGGCTCGTCGCCCAGCGATAGAGTGACCGAGAGGCTAGAAATGCCGCCGATGGCCGGGATGGGGTTATCCACGCCGTTCTCGTCCACGTCCTGATCGAGGTCGCTATCGGGGATGCCCCAGCCGGTGGAGGAGAGCAGCCCATACAACGGCTCGCCGCTGCCGAACTCGGAGGCCGGGATATGCACGACATAGGTGTAGGGCGTCAGGCCGGTGAAATTATAGTAGCCGCTGGCGTCGCTGGTCGTGGTCGTGATGGGTGTCGCCAGGTCGTCGTAGCGGTACAGTTCAAGCTCCACGCCGGGGATGCCGGACTCGCTGCCGTTCAGCGCGCCGTCGTTGCGCACGCCGGAGCCGGAACCGTTATCGTGCCACACAAAGTTGCCCAGGCTCATCAACACATAGTCCTCGACCTCGCCATCGGCGGCCAGGCCGGTGTAGGATAGCGCGCCGTTGGTATCGTAGCTGGTAAAGCGGAAGCGACTGTAGACGCTGCTGCTGATAGGCACGTCCGGCACGCCGATGGTAAAGGTATGCACGCCAGTGACCATCAAGATGTCGTTCATCGTCGAGACGGTGGGAACGCCGTCAATGGCGGTGACGTTGACGGTATCCAGCAGGCCGTCGCCGTCAAAGTCTATCCACCCGTTGAGGTAGCCATTCGAGCCGGCCTCCACTAGAATCTGCGCCGGCTGCCCCTG
>QMOE01000320.1 GCA_003648125.1 Chloroflexota bacterium | reverse complement strand
TGATAAGCATTTTGTAAACGTCAAACATCGAAAGGGTCTCCTTCTTCAGGTTTAAGACTCGGTGCCAGGAGTCATGATTGAGTCTGGGCATAGGCTACCAGTCCCTCGAGGACGGCCGCAACCATCCTGCTCTCCAGGGAGGATCGCGTCTCGGCATCGAGGAAAGTCGCCGGGTCGGCGACAGTGACGGTGACGAGGCATACCGCAGCCGTGGTCAGGCCCAGGACGGTTCCGGCGGTAAAGACCAAAGAGGTCTCCATGTCACAACTGAGAATACCGGCTCGTTGCGCGATACCGAGGTCCAGGGCCGTTTCGACGGTAGTACGCTGCAACAGCGAAGGGGCCATATCGGGATAGAAAGCGTCGAAGGTGGCCGTAGGGCCGAGGCGGACGGACAACCCGGCGTCGGTGGCAGCGTTGGCCAGAGTGTGGGTCAGCGACCAGTCGGGCAGAGCGGGGTATTCTAGCGGCAGATAACGACGCGAGGTGCCTTCGAAACGGGCGGCGCCGGTGGGGAGGATCACCGTTCCCGGCGATGTCCCCACGCCCATCATTGTGCCCACCCGCACCACGGTACGAACGCCCAGAGCCGCCAGTTCCTCCAGGGCAATGGCCGTGGACGGGGCGCCAATGCCGGCCGACACGGCCGAGACGGTCTGTCCCCGATAGCGTCCCGTCGTCACGGCGAACTCGCGACTGCGGGTGATTTGGCGCGCGCTCTCCAAATGCCTGGCGATGCGATCCACCCGCGCCGGGTCGCCGGAGAGGAGAACAAGAGGGCCCACGTCTTGCGGGAGGCATTTAAGATAGAGTGTTTTGGTCATCTGGTTGCTCCGAGGTGGTTAGCTTGGCCAAAGTGTTTAGCGTAGCGGGCCAATAGCATCTCCCAATTGGGCAGGTTAGTCTGGCAACCGACCTTTTCGAGGACGAAGGAGGCGACGACGGCTCCCATCCGACCGCAGACGACAGGCGGTCGGCCTGGCAGCCATCCGGCCAGAAATCCGGCCGTGAAAGCGTCACCGGCACCGGTGGGGTCAACGAGCTGCGCCGGCGGCACAGATGGCACCTCGTAGACGCCTGTCTCGTCGAAAATACGGCTGCCGTCAGCGCCGAGGGTGACCACCACCAGTTGCGTTTCGTCCGAGAGGAGGTCAGCCGGGCTGCTCACGCCGAGGGTACGGGTGAGATAGTCAGCCTCGATGCGATTCATCATCAGCAGAACGCTGCTGCGCGTTAAATTGGTCAAGGCATCAGGTGGATAGGCGTAGACATCTGGCTTGAGTTGCCAAATAAGGGGCACGCCCGCCTCCAGCACGAGCTGTACGAATTGACGGTTGTAGTGGAGGGCACCGACGGTCAGCAGGGCATAGCGAGCGTCGGCCAGCGAGTCTAGGGTCAGTTTCCCCTGCCAGGCGCCAGCCGCGCCGGGATAGAAAAAGTTCTGATATTCGCCGTCGGGGTTCACGTAGAGGCGGCTCTCGGAGGTGCCGGCACCGGGCCAGCGGATGACGTCGCGGGTATCTACCCCCTCGCGCTGCAGGTAAGCGACGTAATCATGGCCGGGGGCATCGTCGCCGACGACCATTGCCACTCCGGCGCGGAATCCCAGGCGGGCCAGCCCCACGGCCACGTTAGCACCACAGCCGCCAAAGGTGTAGTGCGAGGGAGGCGTACGCACGATGGCCGTTTCGCCGATGGCCGGCGTGTGCGATACCTGGCAGATGTAATCGAGACTGGGATAGCCGGTAGCCAACAGGTCGAGCTTCGTGGTCATATCTCGCCCCCCAAGACGGCTAAGGCTTCTTCCAGGGAGACCACCTGGCCCATGTAGCGGTCAATATCTTCCAGATTGGCCTCGTGCAGGTGCGGCTTGTCGGTGGAGACACACTCGCGGGGGACGATGACCCGGTAGTTGTGGCTGAAGGCGTCCTGGGCCGTGGCCCGGATGCAGACGTTGGTTTTGGTGCCCGTCAAGAAGAGGGTATCAATGTGGTTGTCACGCAGGATGAGGTCCAGGTCGGTGCCGACGAAGGCGCTGTAGCGACGCTTATAGATGACGTAGTCCTCATCGGCCGGGACGAGAGGCGGGGCCAGCTCAACGCCGGGCGTACCCTCCTCGCAATGAGGGCGTACCCATTCCAGTTCCCAGTCTGGCTTGCCAGGACGGTGACGGTCAATGACCCATAAGACCAGCACGCCCCTCTCGCGGGCGGCGCTCACCAGGCGGTCAATGTGGGGCACGATGCCGGCCGCTTCGGGGTGTGATACTTTGCCTTTCGGATCGGTGAAGTCGCGCACGACATCAATCACCAAAACTGCTTGTTTACTCATCACCAGCCTTTGCGCAGTTCGCGCCGCAGCGAGATGACGGTCAGTACGGCGACGACAATGAGATAAGGGAGCATCTGGGGCAGTTGAGGTGGCACGTTGCTGGTAGTCTGCAGGCGAACCTGCACTGCCTCAAAAAGGCCGAACAACAGACAGGCCAGGGCAGTGAGGCCGGGCCGCGCCGCACCGAAAAAGACGGCCGCCATGGCAATGAAGCCGCGCCCGTTGGTCATGTTCTCGCGGAAGAGGGCCAGGTCCCCCACCGACAGGTGCGCTCCGGCCAGCCCGCTCAGAAAGCCACCCAGCAGCAGCGCCAGGTACTGCATCCGCTTGACGGGAATGCCGGCCGTTTCGGCGGCCTCCGCGTGCTCGCCGACGGCGCGGATGTGCGTGCCTAGGGCTGTTCGATAGAGAAACACACTGGTCAAGGCGACCGATAGCCACGAGGCGTAGACCAGTGGCGTGTGGCCGGATAGAATCTTACTCAGCACCGGGACGCGGTCGAGCAGAGGTATGGCGACCGGGGCCAGACTGACCAGCCCTTTGGGGGCGAATGCGCCGCGTGTGTTGAAGAGTACCTGCAACAGATAAGCGGTAGCCCCCAGGGCCAGGAAGTTGACCGCCAGGCCGGCCACGATGAGGTTGGCCCGCAGTTGAATGACGAACAGGGCAAAAACCGCCGCCAACAGCGTCGCTACCAGGCAGGCGACCAGCACGCCGCCCCAGGTACTGCCCAGGAAAAAGGCGGCGACGACGGCGGCGAAGGCGCCGACGAGCATCAGCCCCTCCAGAGCGATGTTGAGGAGTCCCACCTGTTGGCTGAGGATGCCGGCCATGGCCACCAAAATCAGCGGCGCCGACATGCGCAACGTGGCAAAGGTAACGTTGATGAAGGTTTCCATTATGGTTTCTCCACTTCCTCCCGTCCGCTCGGCTTAGGGCGTGGCCTCTGTTCTCTGTTCCTTGCTTGGCAGCGCGCGTCGCCGGAGCCAGGCCAGGCTGAACTCAATAGCCACGAAGAAAATAATAGTCGCTTCCAGGATGCTGATCAGGTCGCGGGGCACATCGGTGAAAAGCTCCATGGTCGAGCCGCCGTTGCGCAGCACGCCGAAAAGGAGAGCAGCGAAAAGCGTGCCCAGGGGCGAGTTTCGTCCCAGCAGGGCGATGGTGATGCCGTCGAAACCGAAGCCGGGTGAAAAGTTAGCCACGAAACGATAGTGGACACCCAGCACCTGCCCGGCGCCGGCCAGCCCTCCCAGCAGT
The DNA here is from genome assembly GCA_003648125.1 of Chloroflexota bacterium. The sequence continues at coordinate 561 of QMOE01000320.1, read as the reverse complement.
CCACTGAGAAACATCACTTTCAGGATCACACTTCCCAGCGGCATTCCTGACCAACGGGCGAATAACGGGTTGGCTCCTACCGTGCGCAGCTCGAAGCCCATCGTTGTCCGCTGAAAGAGGAAGGCAGTCACCACCACGGCGGCCAGGGCAATGACGAAGCTCAGGTTAAGCTGAGAGGGAGGAGCCAGCCGCGCCAGTTGCGCGGCGGGGGCGATTTTCTCCGACATGGCGTTGGCCAGCCCCGGCACCAGGAACGGGCCGTTGACCAGGTAGCTGGTGAAAAGGATAGCTACGTAGTTGAGCATGATGGTAGTCACGATTTCATCCACGCGCAGACGGGCCTTGAGATAGCCGGGGATGAGGCACCATAAGCCGCCCACAATCCCGGCCAGGATAAAAGCCAGGGGGACGAGGAGCCAGCCTGGCAATTCTGTGAAGGTGAATCCGACCCAGGCAGCGGCGAAAGCACCCATGTAAAGAGACCCTTCTACCCCCACATTGAAGACGCCGGCGCGGAAGGCGACTGCCGTAGCCAGGCCGGTGAAGATGAGAGGCGTGGCC
>QMOE01000319.1 GCA_003648125.1 Chloroflexota bacterium | reverse complement strand
GTCCTGGTTGGAGCAAAAGCCCAACGCGCCGACATAGATGCCGGTCCAGACGCCGTCGGCGTCCTTCAGAGCGTCAGGAATCTGGGCAGCGTTCGGCGGGGCGTAAGGCTCGATCAGCCCCTCGGCGTAGGCGGCGCTTTGGCCCTCGTTGGGGCCGCCCCACCAGACGTCGAACGATGGCGCTCCGGCCTCTGCCTGCAGGCGAGAGAACGCCTCGCCGGAGGAGAGCCGCACGTAAGAGGTCTCGATGCCGGTCGCCTCTTGAAAGGCCGCCACCATGGCCTGCGCCCAATCCTCCTGGGGGCCGGCCAGAACCGTCAACGGGCCGGTGACCTCGGCAGGTTCTTCGACCGGCTCTGCGGTTGGCTCTTCGGCCGGCTCTTCCGCCGGTTCCTCGGTGGGCTGGGCTGGGGCCTCGGTCGGTTCCGGCGGGACATCCGTCGGCTCCGGCGTCGCCTGTGGGCCACAAGCGCCCAGCAATAGGGCCAGAATTATTATCCCGGCCAGTGGAACAATTATGCGTCGCATGATCTACCTCCTTATGGTTTTAGGACTTTCGTGAGAAAGCGGTATCGGAATACGACGCCAGTGTAACACAAATCCTTGTTCCTGTGGTTTCCCACCGGTCACAGGTCGGTCACAGTTTGGTTACAGAGCAGCCAGGTGATCGTTTGTTTCCCCGGCGTCAAAGCGGTACCCCGCGCCGCGCACGGTGTGGATGAACGTGGGTTTGGCCGGGTTTGGCTCCAACTTTTGGCGCAGGCGGTGTATCTGCACTTTGACCATCTCCTTGCTGCCCTGCCAGAGTTCGAGTCGCCAGACCTCTTTCAGCAGCGCCTGCCAGGTCAGCGCGCGACCAGCGTTGGTGGCCAGGCAGGCCAGCAAGCGATATTCCAGTGGCGTCAGTTCGACAGGCAGGCCGTGAAGCGTGACTGTGTGCCGCTCAAAGTCTATCCGCAGCGGGCCGCTTTCGACCGCCGCCACGTGCCGGATACCAGCGCGTCGCAGCACTGCCTGGACGCGCAGCACCAACTCGCGCGTGCTGAACGGTTTGGTCATGTAATCGTCCGCGCCCAGTTCCAGCCCCTTGATCACGTCCGCCTGCTCGTCCTTCACCGTCAGCAGCAGCACCGGGATCGTCGTCTCGCTGCGCACGCGCTGGCAGACTTCAAAGCCGTCAATGCCGGGCATAGCCACGTCGAGGATCACCATATCGGGGCGGCGCTCTTCGACCTGCTGCAGAGCCTGTAGGCCGTCGTAGGCCATAAGCACCTGAAACCCGGCCGTCTGGAGCGCGTAGGCGATGACGCCCACCATCTGTGGCTCGTCGTCCGCGATCAATATGGTAGGTTGCTCTTTCACGTTGCACTCCTTGTTTTGTCGCAAGCGTTCAGGTCTCTCTATTTCTGAACCACAAAGGGCACAAAGAACACAAAGAAAACGGATAACCCGGTACATTTTTGCCGAATCTTGTGTCTATTTACGACTTTGCCTTTGTGTTCTTTGTGTACTTTGTGGTGAATAGGCAACCTCTGAACAGTTACGTTTTGTCAAATGGCAGGGTAAAGTAAAAGCTGGTACCCCGCCCCAGCGACGTGTCTACGTAGACTTTGCCGCCGTGCCACTCGACGATCTGTTTGACGATCACCAGCCCCAGCCCGGTGCCCTCTCCCGAATTGTCCCCCGCCGTCGAGAAGCGTTTGAACAGTTGGCGGCGATGCTCCAGCCCCATCCCGGCCCCGTCGTCGGTGACAGAGACAAGCAGGGCATAGTCGTTCTGGGCGATAGAGACGACGATGAGGCCACCTTCAGAGGTGTGGCGGCTGGCGTTCTGGATCAGGTTGATCAGCACCTGGCGGACGAGGCCGGGGTCGGCCTGCGCCAGCGGCAAGACCTGCGGGTAGTAGGTGCGAATCTGCTGCTGGCGCTGCTCGATCAGGATGCGCATATCGTTGACCACCAAACGCACGACGCGCCGCAGGTCTACGGGCTGGGTCTTGGGGGAAAAGACGCCCGACTCTAGCCGCGCCTGGGTGAGCAGATTCTGCGCCAGCGTGGCGATGCGCTCCTCGTTCTGGTAGATGGTCTGCAGAAAAGTACGCTGTTGCTCCGTCAACGGCCCGGCCGATTCGTCAAAGAGCAGTTCCAGCGAGGCGCGCATCAGCGTGAGAGGGGTACGTACCTCGTGCGATAGCATCGAGAGCCGGTCCGACCTGACCTGGACGGTTTTCTCCAACTCGGCCCGCGTCCGGCGCTCGCGCTCCCGCTGCCAGGCCAGCGCGGCGGTGACTCCGGCCAGCGCGAGCCAGAACAGGACGCGCGCGCCAACCTCATCGGCCCAGCCCCCGCCAACGAACGCGACGAGCGCGTCAACGATGCCCGCTCCCAGGCCGAGCAGCAGCGCGATCCGCCAGCCCGCCAGGATGCCGTCCGCCACGATCACCAGTCCAAAGAGCAGGCTCAACGCCGGATCAAGCCATAGCGTCAGGGCGGCCGTCAGCGCCAGGTCGATGAGCGCGGCCCAGGCAGCCCCGTGTCGCGCCGTCCACCGCCAGCGCCGAACTGCCTCCAGCGCGATGAGCGCGAGCAGCAGGACGGGCGCGAACGGCGCGGCCCGCGCGCCACAGAGCAGCAACGCGCCGATGTAGATCAGTCCGCGCGCCAGGGAGACGAGGAGGTTTGCCTTGTCCATTGCAATCATTACAGCATCTTTAATTTGGGGCGGGGGCAGGTTTTGCGCCCGCCTGCAAGGGTTCGCCCCTAATTATTGTGGAGGCATACCTCATTCCTCTGCCAACATTCAAGGATGATGCCAGGGTGGGGTGGAATGACCCCAACTCACCCATTGCCGCTGACTGATCTCGCGCAGCGTGCGCCCGCCTTTAGCATATACACCCCCAGCAGGATCGCCGCTAACCCCAGTACCAGGTAATCCAACCCCCGGCCAGGATATGCTCCGGCAGCAGGCAATTCACTGAGTAAGGTTGGAGTCGCCGAGACAAGAGGGGTGACTGCGGGAGTGAGGGAAGCGGTGGGCGTCTCCAACCCGCCTCCACCGGCTCCGCCGCCTGCCTCCTCCGTCGCTGGGGGAATTGTAGGGGCCGGTGTGGCAGTCGCCGGCGGGGGAGGCGTAAGCGTAGCCGGCAAAGAGGTAGCGGTCGCGGCGGCGGACACGGGCACGCCGGTGGAGATAGCGTCAGGCGTCTCTCCTGCCGCTTCGGATATGGCGCTCGGCGCGGGGGAAAGCTGTTCGGTCAGCGGAAACGCAGCCAGCGTTCCTCCCAAAAGGAGCACGAATAACCCGACGAGGACACGCCGTTTTTTCTTTTTGACCTCTTCATCCAGCAGGTCTTGCTCGAACATTACGCTTCTCTCTGCGCCCGATCGCGGGCCTGTTCGATCCAGGAGGCGACGTCCGTCCGCTGCCATTCTTTGATGTCGAGCATGCGGCGCAGTTGAGCGGGATCGGCTGCTATCAATTGCTGGTAGGTGTTTACGCCGGCATCGCGCAGTTTCCACTGGTAGACCGGGCCGATGCCCTTGATGACCGTCAGGTCGTCCGGGTGGGTGCGCTGGTAGGTCTCGAACTCGCTGCGCAGGTGGTCCATCTGGGCGTCCACTGCCGAAAGCTGCTCGCGTACCTGGTGTACCTCTTTATCGCGCTGGCGCAGGAATTCGGCCATAGTCTCCGAGGTCGAGTCTGCCCCTGGCTCGCCCGTACCGGCCAAGACGAACGCCGAACTCGTACCCTGCCTCAACTGCCACCGTAGCTCCCGATTCTTGCGATATGCCTCGTCAATTAGCCACTCGATCACAAAGCCGACGATCCCTCCGGCGACCACCAACAGCAGGCCAATGAACAACCCCATCGAAGCCCCTGCGCCAAAGGCCCAGGCGATGATGAACCCAATAGCCAATCCCAGGACGACAAGTGTTACTCCAATCACTATTGTCATAACCAGCCTCCTTGCTAATGGTAGGTACAACTTTTGCGAGAGATGCACTCAGTATAGCACAATGATAGGCCACAGGCAATAGGAGTTTTGTCTAGCCCCAAGGGTGTCCGTCAAATTTTTGCGCCGGGCAGTGGATCTTGCCTGGGAGCGCGGGCGTCCCCGCCCGCATGCGGCCAAGATGGCCGCGCTCCAATGACCGCGTTCCGATGATTGCCTGGGAGCG
>QMOE01000318.1 GCA_003648125.1 Chloroflexota bacterium | reverse complement strand
GAGGGCAGGCCGGTTCCCTGGATGAACATAAAGTAGCCGATGACCCACTCCCCCTCCGGCGTCTGGGCCACCACCTCTGATAACGCGGCTTGCAGGTCGTCGAGCGTCCGCACGGCGGGCGGCAGGAAGGGAGTGTAGTAGCTGTGCATCAGGCCCGTGACCTGAAAGTGATTGTGGGGGTCAATCAGGCCGGGGGTGACTGATCTGCCCCCCAGGTCTATCACCTGTGTGTTCTCGCCGACCAGCGTGGAAATGTCCACACTGCTGCCCACTGCCTGGATGAGTCCGTCTTTGACGGAGACCGCCTGGGCGATGGAGTCGGCGGGGTCCACGGTGATGATTTTGCCGTTGATGAGCGCCAGGTCGGCAGCCTGGCCCGCCGGGGCAACCGGGGTGATAGGGGGCGCGGTGGCGGGCGTGGTGGGGGTGAGTGTCACTATGCCTTGTCCCCGCCCGCAGGCCAGGGCGGATCCGGCCAGCGCGGCTCCCGCGCCGATGAGGAATTGGCGGCGGGTGATGCGGTGGGATGGTTGCTTTTTCATCGGTTCACCTCCTGTCGCGTGATTGGTTGTGGCCATGCGGGCTACTGCGACACGACTACAGCGCGGATCATATAGTTACTGGACTGGAGTTCCCAGTAGTCGCCATCTATCTCGTAACTGTGACCGCTACCGCCGGTGTCCACCCCCAGCGTGGGCTGATAATTTGCTATGTGCAGGAAGCCCACGCAGAAGTCGGCCGTCACCGTAAGATTACGGTACGATAGATCCACATAGTTCCAGCCGTCCTGCCCCGGAAGCGGGCTTGCCTGCTCGGAGAGCAGGTCGGCATGGGTGGCTGCATCCCAGACATGCACCTCAATAGGGTAGGGGGCCTGAAGGTAGTAATTCGCCCTCAAGATCTGCGCTGAGCCGTCCGGCGGGCTAAAGCAGACGGCAAAGCCTTTGCCTGTGTCCCAGGAATCGGTGGTCTCCATCGTGCCATCGTCGTAGGCCAGTTCCACCTCCGGCGCATAGTTGTTCAACACGAGCGGTAGATAGATTTTGTGCTCTGGCACCCAGATGCGGACGCGGACTAAGGGGCAGGCCAAATCGTCGGCCCGGCGGACGATCTGGACGGTGTTGGCGGTCAGATTCTGCATGTTGGTGCCCTGCCAACCGCCAAAAGAGCTATAGTCGCCCCCGCTGAACCACTGGTGTATCCCCGGCCCTCCGATGGTGGAAGAATAACATTCCGCTCGCATCAACATTGAGACGGGTGACTGGTTAAGGTTGTGGTTGAGCGTGATCACGGTTCCGGCGCTGATGGGCTGCCAGCCGCTGTCATAGTCCGGCGGATCGCTGCGCACCACGACCACGCGCACCTGTTCGATGTCGGTGTCGCCCGCCCGGCGGCTGACCTGGACGGTATTGGTGGTCAGGTTGTGCCAGTATGCGCCCCGCAGCGTCGGGGGAGCATCAACCGACAGGCCGCCGTAGCCATAGTGATGGATGCCCTTGCTCGTGCCGCTGAACCACAGGCTCACCGATAGTTCCGTGGCCGTGATTCCCAGGTTGTGGCTGAAACTGACCGTCCCGCCGGCGGCGATGTCCGTCCAGCCGCTGTCGTAGTCCGGGGTGCTGTCCGGAACCCAGAGCCGGATGTTGATCTTGTCAGCCCCGTTGTCGTTCTCCAGGCGGCAGATGGAGATTGTGTTAGCGGTGAGGTGTTCCCAGTACACGCCGTACCAATTGTCTTCATACTTCAGGCCGCCATAGTTCCGGCGGTTGAGGCCCAGGTTACCGTCCGTGTCCCAGAACAGCAGGCTCAGGGCATAATCTTCCGGGGCCGCGCCCAGGTTGTGGTTGAACACCTGGCAGGTGTGGGCGGAGACTGTCACCCAGCCGCTGTTCCAACTGCTGGAAGCGGCGCTGGCGTGAGGCTGAGTGGCCGGCGTTACCGGCATGAGTGAGCGGGCAGCCGCGCCGACGGCCAGCAAGAACACGGTTGCCAGCGCCAGGCTGGCCACTACAGATATCCAGATGTAGATGCGTTTGTTCATTTTCTTTCCCCTTTCATGTGATCTGATTGGAGGATGTACAGATGGTATAGTTTCTGTCTTTATGATACTGCCCTGGATGCCGGTTTGCCTGATTTGTAGCCAACAGTTAGCCAACAATTGCAAAACACGGATGGGCTGGATTAGCGGATTGTGCCTGACGAGGATGCGATGGGGCGGAGTTGCAGGATTAGTAAATCCTACTCACCCGTGTTTTACCTGCTGCTGGCTATCAGCCTGTACCCCCGCCCGCGCACGGTGATTACCAGCACGGGGTGCCGGGGGTCCGGTTCCAGTTTCTCGCGCAACCGCTTGACCAGGCTCTCGATCTGGTAATCGTACACCTCGGCCTGGTACTCGGGCCAGACTGTGGTGGCGATCTCTTGTTTGGAGCACACGCGGCCGGCATTGCGATAGAGCAGGTCGAAGAGAGCCTGTTCCTTGGGGGAAAGGGAGATGGGCTTGCGGTTGACCCAGATTTCGCCCGCGGCCTCGTCCACGACCAGCAGTGGGAACTCGGCCACGCGCACGGTAGCCTCAGGGTCGCGGAAGGTGAAGACGGCGCTAGCGATGGTGATCTCATCGCCGTCGCGCAGCGTCTGGGGGGTGGTGATGCGCTGTCCACCGAGGAAGGTGCCATTGGCGCTGTTCAGGTCATGGAGGGTAGCGGTCTCGCCGTCCCAGCGGATCTCGGCGTGGCGGCGGGAGGCGCGCTGGTCGGGGATGTAGATGTCCCGGTTGGGGGAGCGGCCCAGCGTGGTGACCGGGCCGGTCAAGGGGAACCGCCGTCCGCCCCTATCCACCAGATAGGGTGTCTCATTCGTCACCGCGGCACCTCGTAGGTTATGCACAGCGTTGGCCGGTCGGCGGGATCGGGCTGCTCGCTCAGGTATACCCAGTGGTGGGCCTGGTTGTGGCTGTCCGCGGACATCATCACCACCAGACCGTAGTTTTGTTTGCCCGGCTCACGCCACGCGATTGTAGCCGGTGTAACGTCGAGTGTCAGATACCCCTCGTCGGGGACGGGGGCGACGTCGAGCGGCGCGGGGTCGTAGTCCACACCGGCTGCTAGCCCCGGTGTGCTCCAAGGGAGGTTGTAGGTCGCCGTGGCCGGTTCCCAGGGAGTCAGCACCTGGTAGGCGACTGCCGCGCCGGGGAAGGATTCCTCGCCCCACAGTTCTACCCGCAGCGCAAGCGTGGCCGAAAGGACAGTGGCGTCTGCAGGCAGCCCCGTCAGGTCGAAGCGGAACAGGAGTCGGTCTGGTGTGAGCGGCCCTTGCAGGTGAGCCAGGTCGGCTTCCTGCCAGGTTTCATCGGGCAGGTCGGGATTGAGCCAAGTATCGGCCGTCACGTCCGGCCCGGCGAGCGTCAGCACGGTGGTGCTCGTTTCACCCGTGGTCGGGGTGGGAGTGAGGCGGGCCAGGAAGCGGCGAATCCGCAGCGGGCGGGTAATGAGCAACAGAGAGAGAATCAGCAATATGGTGATTGCGACTATGGCTGTTCCCTGCCATACAGTGATGTGGGGCGAGAGCAGTCCTCCGACAGCGCGGAGAGCCTGGTGCAGGGCATTGCGGCGGCGTGGGAGGGGCGTGGCTTTTTCCATCTCGACGGCGGCGTGGAGGGCACGTCCCATTGCGCCGGCCGTCTGGTAGCGGTCGGCGGGGTCCTTGGCCATCGCCTTGAGGATCACCCGCTCTACCGCTTCCGGCAGGTCAGGGCGCACGGCGCAGGGTGAGGGAAGTGGTGCAGTGATGTGCTTGAGGATGACCGCGTAGGGGGTGTCGGCGTCGAAGGGGACGCGACCGGTGCACAGTTGGTACAGCAGCACCCCCAAGGAGTAGACATCGGAGCGAGCGTCGCCTGGTTCCCCCCGGCATTGCTCAGGCGACATGTAGGCCGGCGTGCCTAGCGTGCCGCCGCTTTCGGTGATGGTCGTCACGTCCACCATCCGCGCGACGCCGAAATCGGTCAGCACGGGACGACCGTCGGCGGTGATGAGCACGATGGAAGGCTTGACGTCGCGGTGAACAAGTCCTTGCTGGTGCGCGTAGTCCAATGCATCGGCCAGAGCACCCACAATACGGCTCACCTCTTCCAGGGCCATTCGTTCCCCCTGGCGATCCAGGTCATACAACAAGGACTTGAGAGTAG
>QMOE01000317.1 GCA_003648125.1 Chloroflexota bacterium | reverse complement strand
TTTGCCAAGTTTATGATTACACAGAGATTCACGAAGAATTCACCGAGACGCACAGAGGCTTTTTGAGAGAATCTATCAGTGCAAAGCGGCGCTTTCGTCAAATTGTCTAATTTTTAATGTCTCAGTGAATCTCTGTGTCTTCTCCGCGTTCTCTGTGTAACTGTTTTTGACACCTCTGAAAAAGTGTCCGGTACTGAAATTGTCGTAACACTTTGGATCTAGTGAGACTATGTGTTCAATTGTAACCTGCGCGAGTGGCCTGAGCAATCACGTCCAAACTTGGCTTACCTTCCCAACGCGGGTATAATATGGTTGCTAGAGTATGGCAAGTTTTTTAGCCGCCGTGCGTCCTGGTTCCGCAGGCGGCTGAAATTGTAATTTACCAGTGTCCAAAATAAAAATAGGAGCGCAAAAGTGGACAGTCAACAAATTTTTACCCTGGTCATCGGCGTTATTGTACTGGGGGCATTCATGTTTTGGCCCCAGTACCAGTCCCGGCGACGGCGACAAAAGCAGATGGCCGAGCTGAACGTAGGCAGCGAGGTCATAACAGTCGGGGGGATTATCGGCAAGCTGACGTACCTCGACGTTGAGGCCAAGCGTGCCCGCATCGAGATTGCAGATGGCGTCGAGATGCGGATTGTGCTGGCTGCTATCAGCCGCCCGCTAGAGTCTACCGCCGGGTAGGGCGGGGTGACACCCTGCCCCGCTGGCTTGATCTATCAAATGGAAATCGAGGTTGCCGTCGCCAAGACAGGTAAATGGGCCACCAGCGAGAGCGGAGATACGCTGGAGATGATCGAACGTCCCCAGGGGGGGCTTTCGTTCGTGCTGGTAGATGGTCAGCGTTCGGGGCGGGCGGCTAAAGCGATCAGCAACCTGGTGGCCCGCAAGGCGGTCTCAGAACTGGCGGAGGGGGTGCGCGATGGCGCGGCGGCTCGGGCGGCCCACGATTACCTGTATACTCACAAAGGCGGCAAGGTCTCGGCCACGCTCAACATCCTCTCGGTGGATTTGACCTCTGGCACGCTGGTGCTTTCGCGCAACAATCGCTGCCCGATCATCGTCATCACGCCTGACGACGGGCTGCAGTTGATTGATGAACCTGCGGAACCGGTCGGCGTGAGACGTGGCACCAAGCCGCAAATCACCGAATTGCCGCTGGCTGTCGGAACCGTGGTCGTGATCTACACTGATGGCCTGGAGGCCGCCGGTGCGCGCTCCACTATTGTCTTTGACGCTCCGGCGGCCGTGCGCGAGCTTGCAGCCGGCGGTGATGCCAGCGCCCGGCAGTTGGCCGATGGCCTGCTCAGGCAAGCACTGGCGCTGGACGAGGGACGGCCCCGCGACGATATCAGCGTGCTCGTGCTGCGCGTCGTGGATCGTGCCAGCGACGGAGTGCGCCGCCTGACGCTCAGCCTGCCCCTGTGAGACAAACGATGCGCTCTGACCATTCTCGCCGTTATCTACGGGCTTTGTGGCGCGACACGCGGGTGTTGGTGCGTCAATTCCGCATCTCCCTGCTCGCTTTCGTCGTGCTCCTGTGCGGCGGCGCTTGGGCCTTGCGCCTCTTTTACCTCTACCCCGAAACTGGACAGGGGATTGGTTGGGCCGAAGCATTCCACGCCGCCTTCAAACTCGTCTTCCTGGAGACCGTTCTGCCGCTTCCCAAGGATTTCGGCCTGCAGATGCTGTTCATCCTGGCCCCTCTGATTGGTCTAGCCGTCGTCGCCGACGGGGTGCTGCGCTTTGGGGTGGCGCTGTTCAACCGGCGCGAGCGAAAGGAGGCATGGCAAGTGGCTATCGCTTCGACCTACCGTGACCATATCGTCATTTGTGGCCTGGGGAAAGTCGGCTACCGGGTCGTGAAGGAGTTGCTCAATTTGGGAGAAGAGGTCGTTGGCATCGAGCATAACGCCGCCGGCCCATTCCTGGAAGAGATACGCCGCATGGACGTCCCTGTGTTGCTGGGCGACGCCCGCCAGCGGGAGATGTTGGAAAAGGCCCGCGTGCAGGAAGCATCCGCTATCGTCGCTTGCACCCAGGATGACTTGACCAACCTGGATATCGCGCTCGACGCCAGATCGCTCCAGCCGGGTATCAAGGTGGTGCTGCGTATGTTCGACGCCCAGTTGGCGGAGCGGGTGAGGAACGGGTTCGGTATCCACACCGCGTTCAGCACCTCAGCGTTGGCCGCTCCCGTCTTTGCCGCCGCTGCCACTCGTGCTCAGATTGAGCACTCGTTCTACGTGGGTGATGTGCTGATGAACGCGGCCCGGGCCACGGTGCAGGCCGGCTCGGCGCTGGAGGGACGCACTATTGCCCAGCTAGAGCGGGAGCTCGACATCTCGGTTATCTTGCACGGAGAGCAGGACCATCTCGACCTGCACCCCGCCCCAGAGATCACACTGCGCGCCGGCGATTGCCTGGTAGTCTTTGCCTCGCTAAAAGCCCTGGCCCGTCTGCGCGAGATGAGTGGCGAGCAACCCTATCCTTCCTGGGAAGAAAGTCATGATCAGCGCCGGCGCTCGTGGCTGGCGCGCCTGCTCTCCCCAGAAAAGCCTGCCAGCCAGTGACACGGGTCAAGGATGAGAAACGCCCCCTGATTGCCGTCGTTGGCCCGTGCGCCTCGGGCAAATCCACGCTCGTGCTGGCGCTGCGGGAGCGGGGATACAATGCCCGCGAGGTGGTACAGGAGCATTCGTACGTGCCTACGATGTGGCAGCGCATCACCAAACCTGACCTGCTCATCTACCTGGACGTCTCCTGGGAGGTCGCTCGCCTCCGCCGCTCCACCGACGCCGGTCCGGGCTGGTGGGCCGAACTGGCCCACCGGCTGCGCCACGCCCGGCAACACGCGCATCTCTACATCAGCACGGACGAGTTGACGCCGCAGCAGGTTCTAGAGAGGACGCTCGCTTTCCTTTCTCATTATGGGGCGTAGGGTAGGGGCAGTTGTAGGTCACGCTTGTAGCGTGAATTCCGGGCTGGCGACCAAGATGGTCGCGTTCCCCCACAATGTTGAGAGGATACGTAACGATCTACTGTTGGCTAACCCGGTTGGCGAGCGGCAGCCAGATGGTGAAGGTCGTACCCGCGCCCATCTCGCTCTCCACTATCACCCGCCCGCCGTGCAATTCGACGATCTCTTTGACGATAGCCAGCCCCAGGCCGGTGCCGGAGATTTGCAGTGTTTGTGGCTTCTCGCCACGGAAGAACCGCTCAAAGATGTGAGGTAACTCCCCCTCCGGGATGCCCATTCCTGTGTCCGCCACCGTCGCCGTGGCCCAGATGCGGTTTTCCGTTTCCCCTGTTCCAGTGGAGACTACTATTTTTCCTCCCTCTGGCGTGTAATGAATGGCGTTCTCCACCAGGTTGTTTAGCACTTGCATAACTCGCTCCGGATCCACCAGCACCGTTGGCCCCGGCTCTGCCGGGTGATGCTCCAGGGTCAGCCCCTCGCTCTCTGCCAGCGCCCGGCGGTTCGCTACTGCTATCTTGGTCAACTCGTTGAGAGGCGCCGGGCGCGGGTGTATCTCCAAACGCCCGGTGTCAATGCGGGAAATTTGCAAAATATCTTCCACCAGCCGCGCTTGACGATCCGCCTCCAGCGTCAGTGTGTCCAGATATTCATCCCACTTTTCCGGCCTCTTTCGCATCAGGGCAGCGTACAACTTGATCGTCGTGATGGGGGTGCGCAACTCGTGGGAGACGTTGGAGACGAAGCGAGTTTTCACCCGGTCCAATGCTTTGAGATGGCTGACGTCGTGGGCCGCGACTACTACGACTTGCTGCTTTGATTTCTCCTCCGTCACCGGCGCCGCTTTCAGTTCCAGATCGAGTCCCGTTAGTTCTAGTACCGCTTGTGGTCGCTCTGAGGCTCGCCGTGCCAGGTCTTGTACAGTCTCATGTAGCTGGGCCGCGTCCTCCGGTGAGAGAGTCTGATTGAGCCACGTTTGGGCGACGGGATTGGCCAGGATCAGCTCTCCCTGCGCACTGGTGACGATGATGCCGTCGGAAATACTGCCCATGATTGCCTCCAGGCGCGCGTATTGAGCCTGTAGCTGAGCAGTACGTTCTTGTACCCGCTGCTCCAATTGCCCGGCGTGGTCGAGCAGTTGGAGGTGCAGGCGGGCGTTCTCGATGGCTATGGACGCGGACGCGGCCAGTGGTTCTATCAAGGTCACGTCCGCTG
>QMOE01000316.1 GCA_003648125.1 Chloroflexota bacterium | reverse complement strand
CGCGTTCCAGGTGCGGACGGAACGCGGCCATCTTGGCCGCATGCGAGCAGGATGCTCGCGTTCCAGGTGCGGACGGAACACCGCCGTCTTGGCCGCATGCGAGCAGGATGCTCGCGTTCCAAAAGATGCTCGCGTTCCGGTAACTTGGCCTGCGGCATTAACAATGATATAATCTCGTGGTAACGACTACTGATCGCTGCGACATCGATCCTCCTTACGCGCTATGGAAAACCAGGCCAGAAACGCCCCCAACTATTGAGATAACACGATGCCACGATTAACCATCTCCTTGCTAGGCCCGCTGCAGGTGACGTTGGATGACAAACCTATCACCGGCTTTGCCACTGACAAGGCACGGGCGTTGCTGGCCTATCTGGCCGTCGAAGCAGCACGCCCCCATCGCCGCGACGCGCTGGCGGGTCTGCTGTGGCCCGACCAACCCCAGCGCAAGGCCCGCCAAAACCTGCGCCAGGCGCTCTCTTATCTGCGCCAGGCCATCGTTGAGATGGACGACGTCCCCTTCCTGCTGGTCAGCCGCGAGACGATCCAGTTCAACCCCAGTGGCGATTATTGGCTGGACACAGCCGCGTTTGCGGCCCTGGCCGGGGAGTGCCGGGAACACCGTCACCGGCGGCTGGAAAGCTGCCTGCCCTGTATGCGGCGCATGGAGCAAATGGTTGAGCTGTACCGGGGTGATTTCCTGGAACAGTTTTTCCTGAGCGACAGCGACCTCTTTGAGGAATGGGCCGTGCTCAAGCGGGAGTGGCTGCGGCGCGAGGCGGTGATGGCGCTCTCCCACCTGACCGACAGGTACGAGCGGCGCGGCGAGTACGAGCGGGCACGTCAGTATGCCCAGCGACAGGTAGCGCTTGACCCCTGGCGCGAGGAGGCGCACCGGCAGTTGATGCGGCTGCTGGCCCTCGACGGGCAACGTAGCGCGGCCCTGGCCCAATACGAGATCTGCCGCCGCGCCCTGGCCGAAGAACTGGGCCTCGAGCCAACGGACGAGACCACAGCGCTGTACGAGCAGATCCAGACAACGGACCCAGAAACCAGGTTTTTAAGAAAAAACCCGGTTTCTCTCCCCCCTTCTCCTACCCCCTTCGTCGGGCGGGAGGAGGAATTGGCGAATTTGGCCGAACTGCTGGCGAACCCCGATTGCCGGATGGTGACTATTTTGGGGCCGGGCGGAATCGGCAAGACCAGGCTGGCGCTCGAGGCGGCGGAGCAACAAAGCGGAGCGTTCGCTCACGGCGTCCACTTTGTGCCCCTCGCCGCTGTCAATTCGACCGAGTCCATCGCTCCCGCGATAGCAGAAAGCCTCCAGATTTCCCTTCCCAGCGACCAGCCCCCGCAAGAACAACTCTTTAACTATTTGCGCGAAAAAGAGATGCTGCTGGTAACGGACAATCTGGAACATCTGCCGGCAGGGAACACGCTCTGGGCTGAGATGCTCCACCAATCGCCCAACCTGGTGCTCCTGACCACGTCACGCGAACGACTGAACCTGCGCGAGGAATGGGTATACGAGATCGAGGGGTTGCAGTACCCCCACGATGACGCGGTGGAGAACGGCGAACCGTGCAGCGCCGTCGCCATGTTCCAGCAACAAGCCCACCGGGCAGACAGGCACTTTGCGCCTGACGAGGCGGAACTGGCCCACATAGCACGCATCTGCCGACTGGTGGAGGGCATGCCGCTGGGGATCGAGTTATCCGCTACATGGGTAACAACACATTCTTGCGAACAGATCGCCACAGAGCTAGAACACAGCCTCGACATCCTGACAAGCCGTATGCACAACGTACCAGAACGGCAGCGGAGCATCAGGGCGACGTTCGAACACTCCTGGCAACTGCTTTCAAAGGCGGAAAGGGACATTCTGGCCCGGCTGTCCGTCTTCCAGGGCGGATTCCGGGCAGAGGCAGCCACCCAGGTAGCGGACGCTTCCCCGGCGACGCTTGCGGCGCTGCTGGATAAATCCCTGATCCGTCGTGTCTCGCCCGAGCGGTACGATATGCACCCCCTGCTTAGGCAGTACGCGGCCGAAAAGCTCCAAGACGACCCGCAAAAGTACCGAGAGACGGAGATGGAACACATCCGCTACTTTGCCACGTTTCTGGCGCAACGAGAGGAGCATCTGAAAGGCGCAAAGCAAAAACAGACTCTTGCAGAGATCGCTCCAGAGATCGAAAACGCGCGCCAGGCCTGGCAAACGGCTGTGGCGCGCGGAGACACCCACGAGGTCGAACAGACCCTGGAAAGCCTGTACCGCTTCTACGACGTGCGCTGCCGGTTTCAGGAGGGAATTGATCTCTTTGCCCAGGCAATAGACCGCTGGAGCGGAGATGAAGAGCAGGCATACCTTCTTGGCAAAATCATGGCCCGCCAGGGAGTGCTCTACCGCCGTCTGGGCCGTTATCAACGGGCCGCAGACGCCGCAGAAAAGGGACTAGAGATTTTCGAACGGCTGGAAATACAGGGCGAGCAGGCTTTTTGTATGGTCAACCTGGCCGACACGCTTCGCCACCAGGGAAGATACCGGGAAGCGGAAAAGTTGGCCCAAAAGAGCCTGGCCCTGGCCAGACAGACCCGAGATCGCTGGAGCAGCGCCCGCTCGCTCTGGCTACTGGGGTTGACCCACTATCGCACCGGGGACGTGGACGCGGCGGAAAAATCGCTCACGGAGAGCCTCAGTATCAGCCGCGAGAGCGGGAACCCGCGCCTCGTAATGCCGGCCCTCAACACGTTGGCCGACATAGCCTGTCATCGGGGGAATTACGACGCGGCAATCAGCATGTTCGATGAATGTCTGGTATTGAGCCACAATCTGGGAGATAAATTCAATGCCGCCATACATCTCAACAACCTGGGCACGGTACTGCAAGTGCTCGAAAAGTACAAAGAGGCCGGCCTGTTCTTCCGGGAAAGCCTGGAAATCTGCCACGAGATCGGCGATCAGATAGGAGAAGCTATCGCCCTCAGCAACTTGGGCCAGGTAGTCCATGAGATGGGCCTATATCCCGAAGCGATGGCATACTATCGAGAAGGACTGGCAATTGGACGCCGCATCCAGGATCAGTGGACAATCATGGCTTGCCTGAACAATCTGGGAGAGACGGCGTGCGCTATGGAGGATTACGAGGCCGCCAGCGACTACCTGACCGAGGCGATGCAGATCGCCGCAGAGACGCAGACTATGACCACGCTGGCGGAAATCCTGGTAAACGTCGCCATCCTCTTCACCGCGCAGGGGAAAACCGGTCGGGCTGCGACGTTACTCGCGCTGGCGAGCAACCATCCAGCCTGCGAGCAGGCAATCCAGGACAAGGCCAGGCGGGTGATGGACGAGATGGGCCTCGTTCCGCCGGAACAGTTACCCGCATCTCTGGGAGCGGTCGCCGCCGAGGTGCTCGCGGAACTCGCCTAAAGACCCAAAGGAACTGTCGAAACGCACCAGACCATCCCCACTCCCCACCAGTACCAGCGGGGGATTGCCATTTCTCGATTTTTCTGGTATCCTGTAGAGCATAACCTCCACCCGCAACAGTTTATGCCCCCACTTTGACACATTCCTGCCGCTGGTGCTGCGTGCCTATGGCTCATAAAAATCCGTAGGCGTTCAGACCTCCGAGGTTTCAGCAATAGTTTGGCTTGGAAAGCGACACGTAAACCTCGGAGGTCTTTCTCGTCCGTGTTCTAACTTCAAAAAAGGAGACGTAAAATGAAAACATACAAGATCCTGGGACTGGTCATCGCTCTGGCCCTGCTGCTGACGCTGAGCAAGGCTCTCGTCACCTCTGCCTCCACTGCCCATCAAGACTCGGAGATACTCGCTCCAACCTGGGCGGAAAGCGGCCAGGCACAGGGACCGATCATCATTGACCACACTTGCACCGATATCACCGCCGTACCGCAAGAGTGGATAGAAAAAGCCAAGCAGACCCTTCACATAGGATATGGACACACCTCTCACGGCAGCCAGCTAACGAGCGGTATGACAGGGTTGGTCAGCTTTGCCAATAATGGCGGCCTGGGACTCGCCCTTCCTCAAGATATTTTCAATTGGAACGGGGGCGGCACGGATGGCGCGCTGGATCTGCGGGAGGGTGATGGCTACGGCACCGGCGACCTCGATCACGATTGCGGTTACTACCCCAATTGGGTAGACGAGACGGAGGAATACCTTGGCACTCCCGATCCCGTAACAGG
>QMOE01000315.1 GCA_003648125.1 Chloroflexota bacterium | reverse complement strand
CTGCGAAGCCTGCGATTTTGTCTGGAAGCCGGCGCCCGCGTCGTGGAGGTGGACGTTACCCCACTGTCCGGCGGCGACTTTGCCCTGCTCCACGATGGGCAACTGGACACGGCTACTGATGGTGCGGGCAGCGTCTTTACCGCCACCGCCGATCAGGTGCGTCGTTTGCACTATACCGTGCGAGGGGCCAGCACGGACGAGCCGGTCGGCTTGCTCAGCCAGGCCGTATCCCTGGCGCGGGACTACCCGTGCCTGGAAGAGTTGCAACTTGACCTCAAGCCGCATTTTCCTCTGACCGATGATGTGTTGAGCGGCCTGCTGCGCCAGATTGCCCCGCTGGAGAGGCGCGTCCGGGTCACCAGCGTTGCCGACTGGGCCTTGCGCCGTCTGCGCGGTATGGACGGTGACCTACACCTCGGCTTTGACCCGCTGCTCTACCTGGACGTAGAGACGGGAGAAGAACAGGACGAAGCAACTCCACCCTTCCGGGTGAGCGCGTATGGCTACCGGGATGATCATCCCTTGGGCAGTCGAATCTGGGGGCCAACGACAGACTACCTGGCAGCCCGCGCCGAAGCGCTTGCCACGCAAGTACCGGCTGGTATAATATGGTACATTGACGCGCATCTCCTGGCCCGCGTCCTCGGCGATGGCTTTGACTGGATCGCCTACCTGCACGACCGGGGTGCCCAGGTGGACGCCTGGACTCTGGACGCTGACCGGCCTGAGCAGGTGACGTTGGCCCGCCGCTTGGTGGCTGTTGGAATTGATCGCATCACGACCAACGACGCCCCACGCTTATCCAGAGTGCTGGACAAAGTTCTGATTTGACTATGAGTGAAACTTTTGCCGTTGCAGAAACCCAAGAATGGAAACAGGCCCGTAGAGCCGCCTTTGCCCAGGACGTTTTATCAGCCTTTACGCATCGCCCGGCCGACTTGCTGCCTTTTGAAGATGTGCGTCAAAAGCTACAACTGCATAACGTGCGTTACCTGGGTCTTGAGGACGTGCCCCTGGACCAAATCGTGGGCAGCGTGGGCCGCTACATGGATTTCACTCGCGCCTTTTTTCCCCGGCAAGATAGTATGCAAGATCGGTGGCGGCGCGTTGACCAGTTGACCATGACCGGCGGCGGCCTGCCCCCCGCAGAGCTTTACAAAGTCGGGCAGGCCTACTTTGTCCGTGACGGTAACCATCGCGTCTCGGTGGCCCGCCAGCACGATGCTCCCTCCATTCAGGCCTACGTCTGGGAATACCAAACCCGCGTCCCGCTAGAGCCGAACACCGATGTGGATGATTTGTTGTGCAAGGCCGCCCATGCCGCGTTTCTGGAACGCATGAATATAGACTGCCTCTGTCCCGATGTCCACGTCGAACTCACCCAACCGGATGGATACCAAGACCTGCTGTGCGAAATTGAAACCTTCCAACAGGCCATTTCTCAAATAGACGAACGGAAAGTGGACTTGGACGAGGCGGTGACATTGTGGTGCGAGATGCAATACGCTCCCATCGTCGAAATCATTCGCCAGCGGAACATCCTTCCCGAGTTCCCCGGCCGCACGGAAGCCGACGTCTACCTCTGGCTGCGCCGCAACCAGGAGGAACTAGAGGTGCGGTACGGACATCAGGTTCTGATGGAAGATGCCGCCGCTGACCTGGCAAAGCGCTTTGGTGAAAAACCATCCCCAGCTCGCCAGATCAAAAAAGCCGTCGGGCGAGTGGCGGAGGGGGTGGGCGAGCTGGGCGGCCGGCTGGTGGAGAGCATCGCCCCGGGTGAAAAGGCGCAAGGGGATGACGCGATAGCCGTCGCGCTGCTGGCCTCCGTCCGTCGTGTTGCCACGACCACCCCGCCGTATCGCTTCCGGGGCACGACCCGAGATGAGTGGAGTGTGTGGCGCACCGAGTTCCGTGAGCGGTTGTGGGACCTGTTGGGCGTGGGCGACCGTCCCTGGCAACCCTACGGCCCGGATGAACTGGGAGTCAAAGTCGAAGAGCGCACTCGGGTTGACGGCCTGTGGCGCGAACTGATCTGGTTGAACACCGAAGAAGAGCTGCGCGTGCCTGTCTACCTGTTTCTGCCGGCGCAAGTGGACGAACCACGGCCGGCCGTCATCGTCTTCCCCGGCCACGGCGCCATCACCCAGACGGCTGGCCTGGAGAAATCATACCAGCGGGCCAATGCGCTAGAACTGGCCCGCGCCGGTTTTGTCACATTGACCATGGAACTGCGCGGGTTCGGCCGGCTGGGCGCGTTGGGCCACTTGCAGATTGACGCTGCTGCCCAGCTGGTGGGCCGCACCTGGTATGGTCTGCTCGTCCAGGATGGGATGCGCGCCATAGACTATCTCCTGACCCGCCCGGAAGTGGACCCGGCCCGCATCGGCGCGACCGGCATCGGCGCTGGCGGCGCGTTGACGATGTACACGGCCGCGCTGGACGAGCGGGTGCGGGTGGCATTGATCAACAGTTACCTGGGCAAGTACGTCGTCACCTCCCTGGACGAAGAACACTGCCCCTGCAACGACATCCCCGGCATCCTGCGCTACGCCGAGATGGGAGACGTGGCGGCCCTCATCGCTCCCCGTCCAGTGATGTTTGTCAACGGCCGGCGCGACCCGGCCACCACGAACGCGGCGCGGGGGAGTTTTGCCATCGTGCAGCAGACGTACCGTCTCCTGGGGGCGGCCCGGCGCGTCAAACTGATCGAGCCGGAGGAGATGGGGCACTATTTTGACAACCAATTAGCCATCGGCTGGTTCCGTCGGTGGCTTGCAAGAAACCAGGTTTTTCCGTAAGCAAAGCGACAAAAATCAGAATGTCACGATCCTTGGTTCATCCCCAAGGATGAAAATGGTCACGCTGCAAGCGTGACCTACAAAGTCACGGTTATTTTTAGAATAGTGTAAGGAGGAAAGACGTGTCTGATAAGATCAACGTTGGACTCGTCGGCGCGGGGCGCATCGGGCGGCTTCACGCCGAACACCTGGCCTTCCGTATTCCCGAGGCCAATCTCGTGGCCGTATCCGACATCTTTATAGAGGCGGCTCAGAAATGCGCCGTTGAGCTTGGCATCCCCACAGTCACCCAAGATCATCGGGTGATTATGGAGAACCCGGACATTGACGCCGTCGTCATTTGTTCCAGCACCGACACCCATTCTCAGATGATTGGGGAAGCGGCTGCGGCCGGCAAGCACATCTTTTGCGAAAAGCCGATTGACCATGATCTGGTCCGCATTGACCGGGCGCTGGCGGCAGTGGATGAGGCTGGCGTCAAACTCCAAATCGGCTTTAACCGCCGCTTTGACCCCAACTTTCGGCGCGTGCGGGAGATGGTGGCGGATGGCAAGATCGGAGAACCGCACATCCTGCGCATCACTAGCCGTGACCCTGCGCCGCCGCCCATCGAGTACATCAAGGTCTCTGGCGGCATCTTTCTCGATATGACCATCCACGATTTTGACATGGCCCGCTACCTCATCGGCAGCGAGGTGGAGGAGGTCTACGTCGCCGCTGGGGTGATGGTGGACCCGGCCATCGGTGCGGCCGGTGACGTGGACACGGCGGTCATCACGCTGCGCTTTGAGAACGGTGTTATCGGCACGATAGATAACAGCCGCCGGGCGGTCTACGGTTACGACCAGCGGGTCGAGGTCTTTGGCAGCGGTGGTGTGGCGAGCGCCGACAACAACTATCCCAACACTGCCATCGTCAGCGATGGACAGAGCGTCCACCGAGATTTGCCGCTCAACTTTTTCATGGAACGTTACGTGGATTCATACGTCGCGGAGATGAAAGCGTTTATCGAATGTATCCAGCAGGATCAGCCCGTGCAGGTAACAGGAATTGACGGGCGCATCCCGGTCGTCATGGGCTACGCGGCTGCCAAGTCCTACGAGGAAAACCGGCCAGTCAGACTCAGCGAAATCTCTCCAGGCTTGTAACGTCGCATAAAAGTGGTTGTTTCAGTTCTTGCACTGCCTCGCCCTTACGACAGGTCAAGATGACCGCGCTCCAATGACTACCTGGGAACGCGGGCGTCCCCCGCCCGCATGCGGCCAAGATGGCCGCGCTCCAATGACTGCCTGGGAACGCGGGCGTCCCCGCCCGCATGCGGCCAAGATGGCCGCGCTCCAATGACTACCTGGGAACGCGGGCGTCCCCGCCCGCATGCGGCCAAGATGACCGCGCTCCAATGACCGCGCTCCAATG
>QMOE01000314.1 GCA_003648125.1 Chloroflexota bacterium | reverse complement strand
CTTGGTTTCGACTTGTGTTGAGCCTGTCGAAACATACGCTCCGGCACGAAAAGCGTGTGCCTCCGCTACTCAACCAGCGCTCGCAAAATTACCCAAACGGGAAAGTTATTTAATTCTCATTCCTAAAGTCAAGGCATCACCAAAGCACACTAAAATGGAGAGGTATCAAAAACAGTTGAAAACGCCATCGCTTCCCTAAAAAGCGGTGCTTGCCCCTCCCGCAAAGTTGGGTTTGTTTATTGTGGGTCTAGAATTTCGCATGGTCAATCACAGACCCTGCAAAATTTCCAAGAGCCTACGAGGGTTGCCCCAGCCCGGTGATCTGCTTGATCGCAGTCAGCACGCCCAGGCCAGCCGTGAGAGCCTTGCCCGTCTGGATGGCGGGAAGTTGTTCCTGACCATCCTCGTCTAGCTCAATGGGGGTTGAGCGCAAGTACAGATAGGCTGCACTCACGCCCAGCAGCGCGCCCACGACGCCGCCGATGATCATGATCCGCGTTCGCAAGTTCATCTATTGCCTCCTTTCGCAAATTTCGTAATTGCACCCAGCCAGTTTTGAGCCGTCGCCACAGCAGAATGTAGCAGCAGAATCGGCTTGATCACGGCCCGCATCGCCAACTCGACGTAGGCCCGGCCCAGGGCCAGGTAGGCTTGAGCCAGCCTGAGCCAACTGGGCAGGTTCTCGTGCCGTTGAAGCCACCACAGGCCATAGACCAGCCCGCCGCACAGTATCAATGGTATCAGGGCTATAATGAACGCCTCGACGGCGAGAAGAATGAGGGAAAGATTGCTCAAGACCGCCATATCACCTACCCTCCAGTACATTGTCAACCAACACACTCAGTATACCCTCTCTCGCTCCATCCGTCAACCGCTCATCACGCGAGCCATCTCTTTCAGCAGCGCCGTCAACTCCTCCCGCCAGCCGCGCTCCTGGGGTAGCCAGATCGCACGGCGACTGACGGCGGCCCGGCCCTTGAGAACGCGCTGCAACCTCTCACGGTTGGGATAATGCCCCTCACCCACCCGCAGCGCCAGACGTTCCCCTTCGATGCCGATGGCCCCCACTCCGGCATCGCGCGCCAGCGCCTTGAGCCGCAATTGGTACATCAGATTCTGCGCCGAGGTCGGCAGCGGCCCGAAACGATCGGCCAACTCTTGCTCCATCTCGTCAATCTGCGCCATTGAGCCTAGCTCCGCCAGGCGACGGTAGATCTGCAAGCGCAAGCGCGTATCGGGGACGTAACTCTGCGGCAAGCGCACCGAGAGGGGCAAGTCAATCCTGATGCCCCCCAACGGCTTCGGCGGCGGGGGCTGACCGGCGCGCCTGGCCCTCAATTCCTGCACTGACCGCCTCAGCAACCGGATGTAGAGATCAAAGCCGACGGCGGCGATCTGGCCCGATTGACGGGTGCCTAGAATGTCACCCGCGCCGCGAATCTCCAAATCTCGCATGGCGATGGTGTACCCGGCCCCCAAATCGGTCGCCTCCTGCATGGTCTCTAACCGCTGGCGCGCTTCAGAGGTCAGACGGGACAAGCGATTATGGAACAAATAGGCATAAGCTCGCTGCGCGCCCCGGCCCACGCGCCCCCGCAGTTGATACAGTTGGGCCAGCCCAAAACGGTCAGCCCGCTCAATGATGAGCGTGTTGGCGTTGGGAATGTCGAGGCCGCTCTCGATGATGCTGGTGCACACCAGCACATCCACCTCCCCGACGACGAAACTGAGCATCACCCGCTCCAGGTCGTGCTCCCGCATCTGGCCGTGCCCTACAGCAAAGGTCGCCTCCGGCAGCAGCCGCTCTAGCTTGCGCCGTGTCATTTCGATTGTCTGCACGCGGTTGTGGACGTAGAATACCTGCCCGCCCCGCTCCAGTTCACGCAGGATGGCCCGCCGCACCAATTGAGCGTCGTACGCGCCCACGTAGGTAGTGACCGGCAACCGCTCCTCAGGCGGCGTCTCGATGGTGCTGATGTCGCGCACACCGGTGATCGCCATGTAGAGGGTGCGCGGGATGGGAGTGGCGGTCAACGTCAACACGTCCACCTCGGTGCGCATACGCTTGAGTCGCTCTTTGTGCGTGACGCCGAAACGCTGCTCCTCGTCAATGACCAGCAGGCCCAGGTCGGCAAAAGCAACGTCCTTCTGCAACAAGCGATGGGTGCCAATAACGATGTCCACCTGACCGACGAGCAGCTTTTCCAAAATTTTACGCTGCTCGGCCCGAGAGCGGAAACGGGAGAGCATCTCCACTTTAACCGGGAAAGGAGCCAGCCGCTGACGGAAGGTGGCATAGTGCTGCTGGGCCAGGACGGTGGTCGGCACCAGGATGGCGACCTGCTTGCCATCCAACACCGCCTTGAAGGCCGCCCGCAGCGCGACCTCGGTCTTGCCATAGCCCACGTCGCCGCAGATGAGCCGGTCCATCGGCTTGGGTTTCTCCATGTCGGCCTTGACATCGGCGATGGCACGCAATTGATCCTCGGTCTCAAAGTAGGGAAAACTGGCCTCCAGCTCCGCCTGCCAGGGTTCGTCCGGGCCAAAGGCGTGACCGGCGGCCAACTCACGGGAGGCGTAGAGTTCCAAAAGCTCGCGGGCCACCTCCTCGGCGGCCCGTTTGGCCCGCGCTTTGACCGCCTGCCAGCGAGTCGCGCCCAGCCGGTTGAGACGCGGCGGGCGGTCGTTGGCCCCGATGTAACGGCTGATGCGGTCCGCCTGGTGGATGGGGACGTAGAGGCGGTCGCTTTCGCCATACTCGATCTGCAAGTATTCGCGCTCGACCCCCTCCATCGCCCGCATGACCAGCCCGCGAAAGATGCCGATGCCGTACTCGACGTGGACGACAAAGTCGCCGGGCGTGAGGTCAGAGAAGAATGACTCGGGGGCCGCCTTGCGCCGACGGACGGAGCGGCGGGGCTGCGGGCGACGCCAGCCGAATATCTCTGCGTCCGTCAGGAGGTGCATGGAGGAAAAATGCTGCCCTATGTCGGCGCCGCGCATAATCCAGCCTTCGACGAGGGAGCCTCGCACAAAGGTAAGAGCAGAGCGTGGTGATTGGTGCAATTCCTCGGTCGGCAGGGCGTACTCGCGCTCCGCGCCCCACAGTTCCGCCAACCGGCGGGCCTGCTGGCTGACAACGACCACCTGCCCGCCTTCTGTCTGCGCGGTGTGGATGTGCTCCAGCACGGTCTTGAGTTGACCGCCAAAGTGAGGCCCCGGCACAAAGCAATCGGCCAGGCGAGAAGCGGTACCTTCCTCTCCACGCCCCAACGTAAGGAGAGGCCGGTCGGTCAGCCGCTCCGCCCACTCATCCCATGTAACGTAGGGCAGCGGATAATCTGGGGGGAGAGCATCGGCCTCCTCGGCGGCGGCCCGCAGTTCCACCCCATCCTCCTCCAAACCAGCCCAGGTGTCTGCCAGGTCTTGGGGGTCATCCACGACCAACAGCGTCTCCGGCGAGAGATAGTCCAGCAGCATAGCGGGAGCTGTGTAAAAATAAGGCAGGTAGAACTCGAGACCGGGAAAAGGAATAGCAGCCGCCAGGCCCTGATGGTGAGATTGCAGTTCGGCGCGCACGTCGGCCGGCAGATCGCGGGCCAACTGGGCAGCGACGCGGTCGGCGACGCGCGGGCCGTGGCGGGGAAGCGCTTCACGAGCCAGGGTGATGGTGACGTTCTCCACCTGCTCCTGCGATCTCTGGGTGGCAGGGTCAAAGCGGCGCAACGACTCGATCTGGCTGCCGAAAAGCTCGATCCGCACGGGCAGGGAATCGGCCGGGGGAAAGATATCGAGGATGCCGCCGCGATGGCTGAACTGACCGGGCGCTTCGACTACGCTGACCGGCTCGTACCCCAATCCGGCCCAGCGGCCCAGGGCGCGCTCCAGGTCAAGCATCTGGCCCACGCGGAATTCGCGCACAGAGGTGCAGAACTGACGCAGCGGCAACGTGCGCTGCATCAACGCGCGGGCCGAGGCGACGATCAACGGCGAATTTGCGGATTGGGATTGGAGGGCCGCGAGAACGCGTAGGCGATCTACGATGACCTCGTCGGTCCAGGGGGCGCGCTCGTAGAAGAGGGTCAGAGGCTCTGGAAAGCGCAGGATGCGCTCCGGGGCAGAGGACCAATCACGCCAGGAGTGGACAAGTGTCTTGGCCCGCTCCACCGAGCCAGCGACGACCAACATCGGGCGCTGCAAATCACGGGCCAGCGCGGATAGCAGG
>QMOE01000313.1 GCA_003648125.1 Chloroflexota bacterium | reverse complement strand
TCTTGTAGGGCAATTCTATAGCACAGCCAGCCCCACCAACGTAACCACGAAACTCAACGCGCTTAGCGGCAATCCAACGCGCACGTCATCCCGGACCTTGTAGCTACCCGGTCCCATGACCAATAAGGTGGATGGATGGGCAAAAGGGGTGATGAGAGCCGTGGAAGTGCCCACTGCTACGGCCAGGAGTAGAGGGCGTGGGTCAAAACCATGGCTTATCGCTACGCTAAAGGCAATGGGAGCGACAAGGGCCGCGGTGGCGTGATTGGAGATGCCCAGTGTCAAGGCGGTTGTGATTAGAAACAGTGCCACCATCGTGGCCAGGAACCCCAGGTTTGCCACCGGCGAAAGGATGGTCAGCGCTACCCACTGCGCAGCACCGGTCTTTTGCATGGCTTCGCCCAGGGCCAACATGCCGGCGATCAGAAAAACCACCCGCCACTCGATGGCGTCCCGTGCCTCTTCAACCCGCAGACAGCCGGTGACTACGGTCAAGAGAGCTGCGCCCATCGCTGCCACCGGGATAGAGAGCAAGCGAGTGACAATGGTGGCAACCATCCCGACCAGGATGGCGATAGCCCACGGCGCTCTGTGGGTGCGGCGGGGGATTGCTTTGTCTTCCGAGATTACGAGCAGACCGGGCTGGTCGCGTAACAGGTGGATCTTATTCCAGGGGCCTTGTACCAGGAAGGCGTCGCCCTGGCGCAACGGTTCGTCGCCGATGTGCCGCTCCACGGGCTCGCCACCCCGCCACAGGGCCAGCACTGTCAATCCAAACCTCTCACGGAATTGCAGCTCGCGCAAGGTCTTGCCGGCGAGAGGGGAGCGAGGGGTCAAAGTAATCTCGGCTACGCCAATGTCGCCGGTCAGCAATTCCGCTTCGTCCACAGTGACATCTCCCCCGATGAGACCTTTATCCGTCACAGCCTGCTGAATACGGCGTGGTCCCCCTTGGGCCAACAAACGGTCGCCGGCCTGAATCCGTTCCTTCGCCGAAGGGGACATCTGGGAACGGGATTGGCGGATGATGCCCAGCACAATCAGCCCGTAGTCTCGTCCCAGCCTGCTCTCGGCCAGCGTCCGGCCGACGATGGGGGAGTCCGCAGGCACGTCAAGGGCGAAAATGCGCTCCGGCAGCCGGTAAAGATCAATCAGTTGGCTTGGTAGCCGGGCACGACGCAGTCTATCCTGGATAGGCCGGTCTGGGAGTAACCTCCGGCCGATAGTCACCATGAAGACGGTGGCAGCCAAGACACTCAGCACACCGATGGGGGTAATGTCCAGGAAGCCAAGAGGCGGAAGGCCCGCTTCAGTCAGCGTGTGACTGACAATGAGATTAGGCGGGGTGCCAATCAAGGTCAGCGTGCCGCCGACGACGGCCGCATAGGACAGGGGGAGCAACAGCCGGGAAGGCGCAAGGCCGGTACTGAGGCCAATGCCGATCACCGCCGGCGTCAGCACGGCCGTCACTGCCACGTTGTTCATCACGCTCGACAAAAGAGCCGTGCCGATCATCAATGCAGCGATGAGACGCGGTTCGCTATCGCCCGCCAGCCGCACGATGCCACGTCCCAGTTTCGTAGCCACGCCGGTCTGAAAAAGGGCAGCACTGACGACAAAGATGCTGCCGATGGTGATCACGACCGGGTTGGCAAAGCTGGCGAAGGCTTCCTCTGGCGTCAGCAAGCCGGTCAGCATCAGGATTAGCATCACCAGCAGCGACACGACGTCTGTTGGTAGCCGCTCGGAGATGAAGAGGGCGACGGCAGCAAGTAGAATCGTCAGGATGAGAGCAATCTGATGTGTCATGTTGAATATTCAACCAAGGGGTACATATAGGTGGATATTTCAGGTCGCCGGGTTCTGACCCTATCATACCACAATTAAAGCATGTGGACAAGCTACCCACGGCACTTCCGCTTTTGGGGAGATTGTGGTATAATGTGCATAGCCTTCAGGAGAACATTTGAGCTATGACCAAGCGAAAACGTGTGACCCGCAAAAAGCGAAAACGAAAGCCACCCGCGCCGGTAATCCAGCTCAGTCCCGCTCTCCAGGCCGAGATCGCGGGCATCGGCCTGCTGGCATTGGCGGTGCTCACCGTCCTCAGTATGCTTCCCTTTGGCCGGGGGGTGCTCACCACGGGCTGGTTGACCCTGCTGCGCGCCCTGTTTGGCTGGGGGGCTTATGTGTCCTTCATCGGGATGGCAGTGGCGGGTGTGTGGCTGCTGCGTAAGGGGATGGGCCACGATCTCTCCCTGCGCCGGGAGCGAGTGACGGGCATCGCCCTGCTGTGCATCTTGACCCTGGCCCTGATCCATCTGTTGTCCGCTGCCGAGGATCCGTTGGCCCTGGCCGGCAGGGGCGGCGGTGGTGGCTACCTGGGCTGGATAGTGAGCTGGCTCGCGGTATCGGCCACGGGCCGCATCGGGGCGCTCGTTGTCATCATGACGCTGCTGATCGTGACGCTCATTCTACTGTTGGGCATGTCCCTCACCGAGATGATCCCTGTTCTGCGACAGGGCTGGCAGCGGCTGCTGGCTCTGTACGATGCCCGCTTCCGGCCGATGACCATCCGCCGGAATGGGGTCGCGGAACAGCGCGGTGCGCCGTTATCCTCCCCGTCATCGCCTCCCGCCCCGTCCACGATCCAGCCCACCCACCAGCCAGAGCCGCTCCTCCCGCCGGTGATTATCGGTGGGCAGCAGGAATGGCGACTGCCCCCGGTAGATGAGATACTCGAAGAAAGCACCGAGCAAGAGATTAGCCAGGCGGAGATCCGGGCGCGGGCGCGTCTGATCGAGGAGACCCTGACCAGCCTGGGAGTGCCGGTCCGCGTGGTGGAGGTCAATCAGGGGCCGGTGATTACTCAGTTCGGGCTGGAGCCCGGCTTCGTGGATGGACGTGGTGGGCGGCGCACCAAGGTCAAAGTACGCAAAATCCAGGCTCTGGCCGATGACCTGGCGCTGGCTTTGGCCGCCGCACCGGTACGCATTGAAGCACCGGTGCCCGGTCGTTCTATCGTCGGCATTGAGGTGCCTAACGCGGAGATCTCCCTGGTCTCCCTGCGCAGCGTGATGGAGACCAAGACTTTCCAAAAGATATCCTCCAAGCTCAAATTGGCTCTGGGACAGGACGTATCGGGGCAGCCGGTAGTGGCCGATCTGGCAACTATGCCCCACCTGCTCATCGCCGGGGCGACGGGGTCGGGCAAGTCGGTGTGCATTAACTCCATCATCACCTGCTTGCTGTGCAACAATACTCCCGATGACCTGAAGCTGATCATGGTGGACCCCAAGCGCGTCGAACTGACCAACTTCAACGGCATCCCCCACCTGATGGCCCCGGTGGTAGTGGACCTGGAGCGGGTGGTGGGTACGCTGCGCTGGGTCGTCCGTGAGATGGATCAGCGGTACAGGCGGTTCGCCAGCGTGGGGGCGCGCAATATTGAGGACTACAACCGGCGGATGGCAGCCAAGGGTGATGAGCATATACCTTGCATCGTGGTCATCATTGACGAGTTGGCCGACCTGATGATGCTGGCCCCGGGCGAGGTGGAGCGGGCGGTGTGCCGCATTGCGCAGATGTCCCGCGCTACCGGTATCCACCTGGTCATCGCCACCCAACGGCCCAGCGTGGACGTAGTCACCGGGCTGATCAAGGCCAACTTCCCGGCGCGGATCAGTTTCGCCGTCACCAGCCAGGTGGACTCGCGGGTGATCCTGGACATGGGCGGTGCAGAGCGGCTGCTGGGCCGGGGCGACATGCTGTACATGGCTTCGGACAAGGCATCACCCATGCGCTTGCAAGGCTGCTTCGTCTCTGACCGGGAGCTTGACCGGCTGGTGCGCTACTGGAAGGGCGCGCGCACAGCGGAGGTGCCCGACCTAGAAACAGCCCGCCCCGAGGATTTCGTCCAGCGGCCGTTGTGGGAGGAGATGCGTCAGAAGGCGGCGCAGGCTCATCCGGAGGACGATCTGCTGGAACGGGCTATCGAGGTGATACGTCAGGCTGACCGGGCTTCGATTTCGCTGCTGCAACGTAAGCTGCGCATCGGGTACTCCCGCGCCGCCAGGCTGATTGATCTGCTAGAGGAAAAAGGCTACGTGGGGCCGCCCCAGGGTGGCAGCCGGGCCCGCGAGGTGTTGCTACCCCCACAAACAAAGTAAGATTTAGGACGCGGATGAACTCGGGTGCACGCTGATATTTTTATTTTATCCGCGAGAATCT
>QMOE01000312.1 GCA_003648125.1 Chloroflexota bacterium | reverse complement strand
TAAAAGTGACACGTCTATTACACAGAGATACACAGAGGAGACACAGAGAGCCTCCGAGGGCTTTTCTTTGCAGCAATACTCAGTTTGAGGTGTCATTGCGAGCCCCGGATGTTTTCCCGGGGCGAAGCAATTTCCCCTCCTAGTCGCCTGGAGATTGCCGCCGCGAGTACTCGTGGCGGTGCTTTCGCAAAAAACGCTCCTCGCAATGACATGATGAGAATTGCTGTTTTCGGCGTGGTTCGCATCAGCCTGCGCTGGTTGAGTAGCGCCGGAGGCGCGTATGTTTCGACAAGCTCAACACAAGTCGAAACCGAGCAGGCAGCTCAGAGAAAGCAGAATCAGCCGCAAAAGCCGCTCGCTTCACTTCGACAGGCTCAGTACAGGGGTTTCGATACGCCGCCACAAAAAGCGTGGCGGCTACTCAACCAACGCTTGCTTCACTGGCCTGAGCAGTTACCAAACTGGCGCTCACAAAAGTGTAAAGGTGTTTTTGCTCCTGAAAAGGTGAAAATGAACCATGCCCTGTTTTCGTATCTTCTCAAAAAGTTGGGGCATTTGTAGGCCGGATTGGTAATCCGGCTGGTCGGAATACCATTCCGACCTACATTTCCCTGGATTATTGAGATGATGCCTGTTTTCTTTGTGTCTGTCTGTCGGCAAACAGGTATCTCTGTGTAACAGTGCGACTTTTGCTTCAATGCAATAAAAGCCATCTCCAGGCAGGGAGGTAAGATAATGCAAATCCGATGTCAACGATGTGGTTACAAATTTACTCTGAGCCGCCAGGCAGTGACTGCCGCGTTGGAAGAGTTAGAGCGGACACAGGCCCGGCACTATGATTTTGATTGCCCCAAGTGCCGCCGGCAGATCAAGGTTCCCGCGAAGGAAATACAGCGCTTCCGGCCTCGTTAGCCCTCCCCTTCCGGTGCGGTTATTTCCAACCGCAAATTCCGGTAGGGTGCACCGGGCCAGATTTCCATCGCCGGGGGCACGTCGTCGAACCAGGCGGCATAGAGCGCGTCGAATTGTCCGTTTGCTTTCATTGTCTGCAATGTCAGGTTGACCAGGTCGCGGAAGGCAGAATCGCCGGATGGAAGGGCCAGCGCCAGCGGCGACTGGGTCAGCCGCAGCGGGAGCACGACCAGCCCCGGCGTGGCGTAGGCCAACCCTAGCATGTCGGCCCGCTCGCCCGCGACCGCTATCACCCGCTCCTCATTCAACAGCGCGATGGCCTCCTCCAGCGTCGGGCGCGGCAACACTATCAGAGAGACGCCCGTATCCTGCGCCGCTGCCAGCAAGGTCTCCCGGCTGCCATTTCCCTCAACCGCCGCCACCTGTTGCCCGTTCAGAGCGGTGATGTCGGTGATTAGTGTCCCGGCCTGTACCAGTAACCCCTCGCCAGCCACATAGGTCGTCAGGCTAAAATCTAGTTCCAACTCAGCGGCACGGGTGTGCGCCAGTCCGCCCACCAAAAGATCCGCCTGGCCCTCGCGCAGCATCTCTTTTCCAGCTTCGAGCGTCGTGGTAATAATGTCCACAGCTGTGTCGTCACCTAGCCATCGTTCGGCCATCAATCGCGTCAGGCTGGCCTCGTATCCCACCGAGACCCCGCTCGTATCCACGTAGGCGAAGGGTGCGCGACCGGAGACTAGCGCCACGGCCAATCGCCCCCGCGTCTGGATGGCGCCAATAGTATCGGGCACATCCGTCAATAGAGGCGCTTCCTCCAAGGATAGCGACTCGTCGCCCGGCCAACGTTCGACGGCGGGCGATAGTTCCGGCGCGAACCAGCGCGCGTATAGGTCAGCATACGTGCCGTCGCTGACCATTTCCTGAAAAGTCAGGTTGACCAGGTTGGCAAAGAAGGGATCGTTCTGCGGAAAGGCAAGCGCGAGCGGGGCCGCTGTGTATTGCCCGGTGATGACCGTCTCTGGAATTACACGCGCGCCCCAGAAAAGCCGATGGCGCATATCGGCCACCGCGTCCACTTCCTCCCGCCCCATCGCCGCCACTGCTTCGTCAAAGCGGCTGTAGGTCTGGAGCGTAGGCGTGAACGTCACTGCCTCCCACAGCGTGTATTGAGCCTCCTCCCAGGCCACGACTCCTACCGGTCGCCCTTCCAGGCTCATCGGGCCGCTGATAGCGCCCGCGTCCGCCGCGCGCACCAAAAGCGCCTGACCGTCGCTGAAGTATGGCAGGCTAAAATCGGCTCCCGCTTCCCCGCCCTGCGTGTGGGTGAGGGCCGCGATGATAATGTCCACGTCGCCCGCCTGCAAGCGTTCGATGGCCGTATCGGAGCGCACCTGGTGGAACTGGACTGCTTGGTCGTCTCCCAACCAGCGACGGGCCAACTCGCGCCCCACATCAATGTCAAAACCGGCCACCTCTCCCTCGTCGGTGATGTAGCCAAAGGGTTGCAGGTCGTAACGCACGCCGACGACGAGGTAGCCGCGAGCGCGCACCCGCGCCCCGGTCGTCGCGTTCTCCGGCAAGGAGGTTGGCGTAGAGGGCAGCGGCGTCGCGGCGGGAGCGGACGTCGGGGAAACCGCCGCCTCTCCGCCGGCGCACGAGGTCAGCAAGAGGGCGGCGAGCAGCAACCAGAAAGTGCAGATGCGCTTCATTCAGAGGCTCCTGTACAGACGATGCTCGTGGATATAATTCTCGACCGGCGGCGGGAGCAGGTAGCGCAGCGGCAATCCCGCGCGGGCGCGCCGCTGTAGGTCGGAGGCCGAGATGTCCAGGTGCGGCGCGTCGAGCCAGACCAATCGCTCCCTGATGTGGGGGATGGATCGCTCCAACGCGGCCAGGTCTGGCTCGTAGCCAGGGCGGGCCATCACGGCCAGCACGGCCTGTCGCACGATGGAGGCCGGATCGCGCCAGGCGAGGAAATCGGCCAGACTGTCTCCACCCATCAGGAAGAACAACTCTGCTCCCGGATACTCCTGCTGCAGCAGTGCCAGCATCTCGACCGTATAGTGTGGGCCAGGCCGGGCCAGGTCAACGCGGGAGACGGCAAAGGCGGGGTTATCGGCAATGGCCGCCTCGACCATCGCCACGCGGTGATTGGCCGGCGTGATTGGCTGGCCGGACTTTAATGGTTGCTGCCCGGCCGGGACAAAGATGACGTGGTCAAGTTCGAGTTGCGCGCGCCCGTTCTCCGCCAGCGCCAGGTGGCCGTAATGCGGCGGGTCGAATGTGCCGCCCAGGATGCCCAGAGATTGGGATTTGGGATTTGTCACTCCTCCCACACCAGTTCCTTCTCGCCGATGCGGACTGTGTCACCCGGCTGTACGCCCGCCTTACCCAACGCTTCCGTGATCCCCATCCGCTCCAATGTCCGCTGGAAGCGACGCACCGCTTCTTCCAGATTCCAGACCGTTATCGCCGCCAGCCGCTCTACTCGCGCGCCTCGCACCCGCCACCCGTCATCCTCCCACTCGACGGCGAACGATTCCTTGTCCTCGTCAAACCGAAAGATGGGCAAGGCCGCGAGCGATGTCTCTTCAGCCGGCAATTCGGCCAGCATGCGCGCCGCGCGGTAGAGCAATTCGCGCGTGCCGTCGCGCGCCAGCGCAGAGATCGCCAGACAGGGGTAGCCTTGTTCCTCAAGCGCCGCTTTGATCTCCGGCCAACGCTCCCGCACCTCTGGCATGTCCATCTTGTTGAACGCCGCCAGTTGGGGTTTGCGCGCCAGGCCGTGACCAAAAGCTGCCAGTTCGCGGTTGATGGCGGCAAAGTCGCCCAATGGGTCGGCGGAGAGACCGTCGAGGAGATGAATCAATATGCGAGTGCGCTCAATGTGACGCAGGAACTCGTGTCCCAGCCCTTTGCCTTTGGAGGCGCCCTCGATCAGGCCGGGGATATCTGCCATGACGAACTCGGTCTCATCATCAAGCACGACGACGCCCAGGTTGGGCTGGAGCGTGGTGAAAGGGTAGGGGGCGATCTTGGGCCGGGCGGCCGTTGTCGCCGCCAGCAGTGTGGACTTGCCCGCGTTGGGCATCCCAGCCAACCCCACGTCGGCCAGCAGCTTTAGCTCTAGCCGCAACTTGCGCTCCTCGCCGGGCGTGCCGTGCTCGGCCATACGGGGGGCCTGGTTGGTGGGAGTAGCAAAGCGAGAGTTACCTCTGCCGCCGCGTCCGCCCCGCGCCACGATCAACTCCTGGCCCAGCTCGGTCAGGTCGCCCAGCAAGTCGTCGCTGCCGGCGTCCTAGACGATGGTGCCAGGCGGCAC
>QMOE01000311.1 GCA_003648125.1 Chloroflexota bacterium | reverse complement strand
TGTCCTCGATGGTGCGGGGGTGCTGCTCGGCCAGTGTCCATAGAGTAGCGTTGCTGATGATGACGTCGGGAGCGACTCCTCGCTCTGCCGCCACCTGCTTGCGCCAGGCGCGCATGGCCTGGAAATGATTCACCTCTGCCTCAGAATGACGCAGGGGTGGTGATGGGAGGCGGGGTGGTTGGGCGTGTGCTCCTTGTTTGATCGCCCGCAGAATGTGTTTGCCGTACCGGCGCACGTGGTATGGTTTTAGTCCGTCCAGGCCGAGTAGTCTCTCTGGTGTATGAGGGCTGGCCTGGGCCAATGTGACCAGGGTGCGGTCGCCGAGCACCTTAAAGTGGGGGCGGTTTTGGCGGCGGGCTTCTCTATCGCGCCAGATGGCGAGTTCGCGCAGGATGGCCTGCTCGTGCCGGGTCAGGTCGTGAGCGCCCTTGATGCGCCAAAAGCTCTCTGGACTAAAAGTGTGGCTCGCTGGTTCCGTGGCGGCGACTTGGGCAAAGATTTCCTGTGCTTCTTCCATGCACCCTTTGTGCGTCAGCGCGTCGGCCTGAAGCCGGCGGAGGGGCAGGAGGTAGTGAGTGTCGAGGCCGGCGTAGGTCAATGCCTGTGGCTCCAGTGGTCGCTTGCCCCAGTTATGCCGCTGGTAACGCTTGTTGGTGTGCACGTCAAAAGTCTCCTGCAACACGTCGCCCAGCCCCACGTGGGGCCAACCCAGGATGCGGGCGGCCCACATTGTGTCGAACAGATTGGCAAAGCGGAAGCCAAAATCCCGCTTGAGGCACATCACGTCGTACTCGGCGGCGTGGAAGATTTTCTGCACCGCTGGGTTGGCAAAGATGGGCGCCAGAGGGGAGAGGTCGAGGTCGGCCAGCGGATCCACGATATAGTCCGCGCCAGGGATCGAAATTTGAATCAGGCAAACCTGCTCCTGGTAAGCGTAGAGCGAGTTGGACTCGGTGTCCACGGCGATGGCCGGCTGGTCGGAGAGATTCTCCAGCAGTATTGCCCAATCGTCCCTTCTTGTAATCAAAATAGGGGATAAAGCGTCTTTCTCGGCTGTTTGTTTTCTCATAGATGCATAATCCAACGGGCAATTAGAAAGTATACGATCAGCCCCGTAGCGTCCACCAGTGTACTCATCGCTGGCCCTGAAACGACTGCCGGGTCAATCTTTAGTCGGGATGCAAGGATAGGCAGGGTAGCGCCGGTGATGGCTGCCCACAGCACAATAGCCACCAGGCTGATCCCCACCGTGATTCCAAGTGGTGTTGGGGAACCCCACATCAGCGCGCGGACAAAGCCTATTAGCCCCATCGCTGACCCTAACAGGAGAGCTGTACGGGTCTCGCGCCAGATCACCCGTACTAAATCCTGGAAGCAGACTTGGCCCAGCGCCAGTGCGCGGATGACCATGCTAGAGACCTGGCTGCCAGCGTTGCCTCCGGTACCAATGAGCAGGGGAATGAAGAAAGCGAGAGCTACCGCCTCGGCCATCTCGCTCTCAAAGAGCCGCAAGACGCTGCCTGTCAGGGTCTCTGTGAGGAATAAGAGAAACAACCATCCGATGCGTTTGCGCACAACGTGTAGAATGGAGGCATCCATATAGGGTTCGTCCAGTGGCTCAGATGCGCCCAGCCGGTGGATGTCCTCTGTTGCCTCGTCCTCCAATATCTCGACCAGATCGTCGTGGGTGATTAGCCCCAGCAGATGTCCCTTTTCGTCCACGACGGGCAGCGCCAGCAGATCGTAGCGGGCCATCAGGCGGGCCGCTTTCTCCTGATCGGCGTCGGCCCGCACGCTGATGACGCTGGGGTCCATAATGTCCGTCACGCGGGTCCACGGGGGCACGATGACCAGTTGGCGCAGGGAGACCACGCCCACAATCCGCACGTCCTGATCCACGACGAAGAGGTAGTAGACGTCCTCCGATTCCGGCGCGGTTGCTCGCAGATAGGCGATGGCGCCCTCGGCTGTCATCTCCTTGTGGAGCATGATCTTGACGGAGGTCATCAGGCCGCCGGCGCTCTCGTCGGCGTGGACCAGCAGTGGGCGGACTTGCTCGGATTCCTCCATCGCCGCCAGGGCTTGGACTGCTTTCTCTGGCGCGATGTCGCCCAGCAGGTCGGCGGCCTCGTCTGGCTCCATCTCGTCCAGGATGTGAGCCAGTTCCTCCGCCTTCAGACGGGTGGCGATTTCCGCCGCTTCTTCTTCCTCCAACTCCTCCAGGATGTCGGCCGAGTCCTCCAGGTCGAGGCGCGGCAGGAGTTGGTCTTGCTCGGTGGGAGGTAACTCGCCAAAGAGATCGGCCTGGTCGGGCGGGCGGAGGGTTTCCACCAGCGCCACGGCCCGGTTCCAGTTCCCTTGGGATAGTGCTTTTTGCACTTGTTCGAGAGTGTCGTCTATTTGTGCACGGTCCATAGTCGTTTCCTTTTGATAACAGGGATATTATCGCACGTTGATGGGAGATGTCAATTTGAGGTCATAAAGGCGCGGAAACTTGAGGCCTCGCAAGTTGCAACGGTATCGTAACCAAAGCGTAATGTTGCTATCAGATTGGCAAGTTATAATGTATAGTGGGTTGTTCCCAGGTTGGGGTAAAAGCGGCGTGTGCTTTGAGAGGAGGAACGCAAGATGAAGATTCGATCCCTTTTGTTGGCAGTGGGCCTCGGTTTTGGACTGGCTGTTGTTCTATTGGCGCTCCTGGCATCCCCTGGCCCCATCGCGCGCGCTGACGCAGATATTTATTACGCGCGAGAGGGTGGAAGCGGCGATTGCCTCGCCGCCACTACTCCCTGTAGTAGTGTCCAGCGCGCCATCAATTTAGCTATTGCTCCCAGCGACGAGGTGTGGGTCGCTACTGGAATTTACACGGAGAATTTGGTCATCACTCACTCTGTCAATCTGCGCGGAGGGTGGAATGTTTCCTTTACCGCGCAGTCGCCCGTTACTTATCCAACCGTCGTTGATGGTAATGGCGCGCACGTCGTTCAAGTTGACGCTGCAAGCGCAGAGATCGAGTTATATGGTTTCACGCTGACCGACGGCAAAGACGGGTTAAACATTGACGCTGGCGCTGTCACAGTGACGCAGGTCACGCTCTCTGGCATCAGCAGGCAGGCGGTGGACGTGGACGGCGGCGACATACTCGTTCAACAGAGCGTCATCACCGATATCCAGCGTGAGGGCGTACAGGTGGAGGGTGGCAGTGTCGTCGTGCGAGACTGTGTTTTGGCAAACGTTGGTTATGATGCTAGTGAGACGCGAGCTGGGATCAGCGTCAAGGGAGGGAATGTCCGTATCGAGCACACCTCTCTGACCAGCGCTACCAACGAGGGCGTTCACATCCTGGGTGGTATCGTTGTCCTGGATGATGTCACCATTGCCGGCACGGGACACGAGGGGGTGCAGGTGGAGGCCGGCGCGACCAGCGTTCTCAATTGCGTCATCCACGACACGCTCCAAGAGGGGATCAAGATCAGCGGCACTCACACGGTGGACGGCAATTTAGTGTATGATACTGACGAGCACGGCATCTATGTTCACGATGGGGCGGCTACGGTAATCAACAACACAGTCCACGATACTATCAGCGACGCCATTCGCATCGCCGCCGGTTCGGTTGTCACTGTTGATGGCAATATCATTTACAACGCCGGCGACGATTGCATCGAGGCCAACGGCGATAGAGTCCTGATTGCCAATAATCGCGTGGATGGTTGCAGCGATCACGGTATCAAGGTGCAGGGAGTGAACCAGGCTTACATCAACGCTAACCGAGTCTATAGCGCCAATCAGGCTCACATCGCTGGCACGGCGGGCATAGACCTGGATAACGCCGGCGCGTTCACCGTCACCAACAACATTGTGGCGGATGCCAATGGGGTGAGCGTACTCGTCGAGAACTCGGCCGGGCCGCACAACTTTATTTACCACAATACGCTCGTCGGCGGTAGCACCGGGCTGGTTGTTTCGAGTCCCTTGACCGCTACTCTCGCCAATAACATCATCGTCAGCCACACCGTTGGCATCACGGCTACGCCGGGAGCCGTGCTTGCCGTCAGCCGCGCATTGCTGTGGGGCAACGGCAGCGATCCCATCAGCGGCACGGGCGTCATCACGCAAGCGCCCCTTTTCGTCGCGCCGGCGGCGCAGGATTATCATATCCTGGCAAGCTCGCCCGCCGTTAACGCCGGAATCGAGGTTGGCGTGTCCAGAGACGTGGACGGCGACCCGCGCATCAG
>QMOE01000310.1 GCA_003648125.1 Chloroflexota bacterium | reverse complement strand
CGTGACCACCGGTGGCACCGGGCCGACCCCGCGCGACATTACCCCGGAGGCGACGCTGGCCGTGATCGAACGAGAGATGCCGGGGTTGGCCGAACTGCTACGCTTCGAGGGCTACCGCAAGACTACGCTGGCCGTCCTATCGCGGGGCGTGGCGGGCATTCGAGGGGGAACGCTGATCGTCAACCTGCCCGGCAGCCCCAAAGCGGTGCGCGAAGGGATGGAGACGCTGACCCCCATCTTGCCCCACGCCATCAGGATGCTGCGGGGCGTACACACCGAGCACGGCGCGGAGGCACGCCATGCCTGACGAGCGCCGCCTTGTCCTGAGCGTCGAAGAGGCGCGTGAGTACATCCTGGCGACGGTGTGCGTTTTGGGGCCGGAGCGTGTCCCCTTGCTGGAGGCGGCCGGCCGCGTGCTGGATGAAGAAATCACTGCCGACCGTGATATTCCTCCGTTGACCAACTCGGCGATGGATGGCTACGCCGTGCGCGGCGCGGACGTGTCCCAATCTCTGGCCCGGCTGCGGATCGTGGGAGAGGTGGCCGCCGGACACGTATCTGAGGTGAGCGTCGGGCCGGGGGAGGCACTGCGCATCATGACCGGCGCGCCGGTTCCAGTCGGCGCCGATACCGTCGTGCGCTTTGAAGATACACGCCAAGATGGCGATTGGGCCGAGGTGCTGAATCCGTACTTGACCGGCAAGAACGTCCGGCAGGCAGGTGAGGACGTGCAGGCGGGGCAGGTGGTGTTGGAACCGGGCAAGGTGCTGCGCCCGCAAGAGATCGGCATGCTGGCGGCGGTCGGACGGATAGAGGTGGCGGTGGTGCGGCGGCCCCGGGTGGCGATCTTGGCCACCGGCGACGAGATCGTGCCGCCCGACCAGACCCCCGGCCCTGGCCAGATCCGTGACGCTAACTCTTACACCGTCGCTGCACAAGTGCAAGCGTCTGGCGGAGTGCCGCTTCTCTTGGGCGTCGCCCGCGACGAGGAATCGCTGGTGCGAGAGGGGATGCGGGATGCGCTGACGCAAGGGGTAGACTTTATCATCACCTCCGGCGGGGTCTCTGTGGGCGATTTCGACCTGGTCAAGCAGGTGCTGGCGGCCGAGGGGGAGATGCACTTTTGGTCGCTCAATATGAAACCGGGCCGTCCGCTGGCGTTTGGGACAATAGGCGGCGTGCCGCTGCTGGGGCTACCCGGCAACCCGGTCGCGGCGATGGTCAGCGTCGAACTATTTGCCCGTCCGGCGATCCTCAAGATGCAGGGTTTTACCGACTGGTCGCGCCCGACGGTGCAAGCCCGGTTGGTCCAGTCTATCGCTCGTAAGGACGGTCGCCGCCACTACCTGCGCGTGCGCTTGCGGGAGACCGACGCGGGTTACGAGGCGTCGCTGACCGGCGATCAAGGCTCTGGCATCCTTCAATCGCTGGTGCGGGCGGACGGGCTGGCGATCATCCCGGAGGAAGCGGACAGTCTGCCCGCTGGGGCGGAGGTGGAGGTAGTTCTGTTAAAGTAGATAGACTCAGTAGATCCAAAGTGTTACGACAATAAGACCTCCGAGGTCTAAAATTTGGATCTATTGAGACTGGAGTGATTTAACGATGAACGAAATTGAAAACCTGACTTTCGAGCAAGCATTCGCTGAACTGGAAGAGACCGTCCGCAAACTGGAGACGGGGGGGCTGGCGCTGGAGGAGAGTTTGGAGCTTTTCGAGCGCGGGCAGTCGCTGGCCGCTCACTGCGGCGCGCAACTGGACCAGGCCGAATTGCAAGTCCAGAAACTGTCGCCGCAGGGAATCGTCCCTTTCGAGCCGGAGGGGTAGATGATGCTGTCCACCATCGTTCTGGCGGCCGGCGTCGTCATCTTGCTGCTGCTGATCATTCTGGGGTTGGTCGTCATCGCTATGGGCGACCGGGGGGCGCGCAGGGACATTGTGGTGGTGGTCGCGATAGGCGGGGCGTTGCTGCTGCTCTTGCTTTGCTGTGTTGGGACTAGCGTTGGGCTGGCCTGGTTTTTCTTCGGAGCGACTGTAGTGACGCCCCTTCCCTAGCCCGCTCGTCGTCGTAGCAAATTCACAACTGCCCGCAGTTCCTCCATCCGCAGCAACAGCGCCACGGCTACGTAGACCGCCGCGCCCAGAAGGACACCCCCGCTCCCTATTGCCAACGCTCCTGCACCCGGCAGCGCGGCCCGCCAGCCGACGAGCACGGCACCCATCGCCAGTGACGCCAGGCCGCTCTTGACAAAGGCGAGCAGCGTGCGCCGGCCTTCCAGTCCATCCATTCGCCGCCGGATCAGTGTCATCAGCGCCGCCAGTTCCAGTAGGGTAGCGACCGAGTTAGCCAGCGCCAGCCCCGCGTAGGGTGGCAACCCGGCCAACCCAAATACTTCCGGCAGCGTCAGGCTCAACACTACGTTGAGCGCCATCGCCAACCCGCCCACCCAGACCGGCGTGAACGTATCGTGCAGGGCGTAAAAGGCGCGGGCGATGATTTCCAGTCCGGCGTGTCCCACCAGCCCCAGCGCGTAAAAGGCCAGCGCCCACGTCACCGCCTCCGTCGAGGATGTCTCGAACGCTCCCCGCTCAAAGAGCAATTCTACCAATGGTCGGCCCAGCGCCAACAGTCCCACCGTGGCCGGCAGGCAGAGGGAAAAGACCACTCGCAGGGTCGCGGTTAGCGCGCCCCGCATCTCGGCTCGCTCGCCCCGGGCCGCCTGCGCGGCAAAAGTGGGGAAGGCAGCCGTCCCCACCGCCTGGGCGAGCACCCCCAACGGCAGCATCAGCAGCAGCCATGCGTAGTAGATAGCCGAGACTGCCCCTTCCCCCATCCGCGAGGCCAGGTTGATGTTGACGACGAAATTGAGTTGGGTGATGGCCGTACCCAGTACGCGGGGAGCCATCAGCCGCCCCACCTCCCGCACATCGGGGTCATCCAGTCCCAACGTGGGAACGTAGCGCGCGCCGTAGCGCAATAATCCCGGTAACTGTATCAGCAAGTGCAGCACCGCGCCCACGACCACGCCGACTGCCATTCCACGCACGCCCATGCGCGGCCCCAGCAGCGCCGCACCGCCGATGATCGAGAGGTTGTAGACCGAGGACGCCAGCGCCGGCAGGAGGAAATGCTGATAGGCGTTCAATGCCCCCATCACAATACCGCTCACGCCAAAGATGACCGAGGATATCAACATCAGCCGCAACAGGCTGGCCGTGAGCGCCTGCTGTGGCAAGTCAAAGCCAGGGGCGATGACCGTCCGTGTCAGCAGTGGTGCAAAGACCGCCATCAGCCCCGCCACAAGGGTCAACACGATCAGCGCCAGATTTACGATGGCCGAGGCCAAGCGCCAGGCGCCGACGTGGTCTTCCCGCGCCAGGTGATCGGTAAAGGTGGGGATAAAGGCGGAACTCAGCGCCCCGCCCGCGACGACCAAAAAGATCATCTCCGGGATGCGGGCCGCGGCTACGTAAGCATCAAGGTCGCCGCTGGTGCCAAACAGCGTGCCGACGACCATCTGACGTACCAGCCCCAGCACGCGGCTCACGACAAAGAGCGCCATCACCAGTGCCGCGGCTTTTGCAATTTGTCTTCCGCTTTTGTTCACCTGACCTCCTTGGGCAGGGATTATATCACTGTGGAGCAGTCCAGCCAAGCAAAAAGGCCGGCGGCTCACGCCACCGGCCCTGGAAAACAAGAGAGCCAAGGCCCGCCGCGCCTTGGCTCTCACCCAAAAGGAGGAGAAAAGAAACTACCCTTAACTCGCCTATAGGATACCACAGCTTGCCACGTGGGGCTTGACGCTAACTCTACGCTTACCCTACGCTTACCCTACGCTCGCAGGTATCTTTTTCAATATTCCGGGGCGTTTGCCGCTGTAGCCGCGATTGGAAATCGCGCTGACTGTAGGGCAGGTTTCCAAACCTGCCTTTCTGTTCAGAGGCAGCAATTCCCGTTATGAGGAAAATGCCCAACGGGAATTGTTGGTTCAGAGAGCAGATTCTCGACCTGCTGCCACCGATTGGCGGGTAAGGAACCCGCCCTACAGATTCACGCCCCGGATTATTGAGATGAGATACCTCGCGGGTATCTTTTTCAACATCTTGGGGAAACGCGACCATCTTGGTCGCCAGATGCCAGCAAGATGCTGGCGGTCCCCCACCTCACTCCCTATTTATTGAAGTGATGACATTGCGG
This sequence comes from Chloroflexota bacterium, assembly GCA_003648125.1. The sequence goes on along the minus strand of QMOE01000310.1, from coordinate 49 downwards.
TTATGCAGGCAATGCAGGCAACACGAAGCTAAAGGTACTGCCTTTCCCT
>QMOE01000309.1 GCA_003648125.1 Chloroflexota bacterium | reverse complement strand
TGATCGCCATCCTGATGATCCTCATCTTTGTCTGGCAAGTACTAAGGGGGTAAGCTAATGACACGACGTTCTTCCCGCCGCACCAGCCGCAAGCTGCTCGAAATCCGCGCTCCGCGCAAGGGCACACTAACCATCGCTTTTACGCTCTATATCGTGGGCCTCTTTGGCGCGCTGGGCTTTTTCCCCATCCCAGAGCCATACGCCACTGCCGCGCTCGCCATCGCTGGCGGCCTCCTCATCCTCGGCACATTCCTGCGTGGTTTCTAGGCGTTTGGTGGAACCAGACGCACGCTTGGAACGTCTCAGGTATAGGTAAACCCTACACCAATGGAGGTCGTTGATAAGCCAGACACCAGCAGACGCAAAAAGTCGCTCTCCCTGCGAGCCAAGGTCGCGGCGGTCTCGGTGCTCTCTTTTCTCGTGACCACCGCCTGCGCGTGGCTGCGCTTGCGCTCCACCCCGGAGCCTATCATTACCTGTTACGAGATGGTCGCCCCCACCGATCCTCCCACACCTGTGGTTATGTGTTACGAGCCGATAATAGAGATTGCGACGCCGACCCCCACCACCTTCATCTCCCCCATTTCACCTTTGCCCACGCCCACACCGACCGCCACGCCGGAGGCCAAACGGTTGTTGCTGGATAGATTGCTCACCGAAGGCCGCTTCCCCTACCCCATTGCCCGGCAACTGGAAAGTTAGCAAGGAGACCAATATGCCATCCCCAGATGAATCAAAGCGCTCGCTCAAGTTGCGGTTGAAAATCGCGGCGGTTTCGTTGCTCGGATTTCTCATTCCATCGGCATGCTCGCTCAGACCTACCTGCTACACGCCGGTTGTGACACCCCTTCCCACCGACACCCCCACGCCCTTCGTCACCTGCTACACGGCTCCCGCACCCACCGCGACGCCGATCACCACCTTCATCTCCCCCATTTCACCTTTGCCCACGCCCACACCGACCACCACGCCGGAGGCCCGCCGCCTGCTGCGGGAGAGATTGCTCGCTGATGACCGCTTCCCCGATAACATCGCCCGCGAATTGGAATCGTAGGCCATGGGCCGCCACAACTGGCTTCAGACCACGCTGCTGCGCTGGCAGCAGGAACTCGCCGCCGAGGGAATCAAACTTTCTGGCGGGCGGCCCGCCCGCGCCGGCCCCTACTATATCCTGGAACTGACCACGGCCTGCACTCAGGATTGCCGCTACTGCTACAACGTCTGGAAACTCCGCCCGGACATCGTCGCCGGCGAGATGGACACCCGCGAGTGGTGCAACTTGATCGCCAAACTACAAGAGGAGGCCGGCTGCCGCCTGGTCACATTCTCCGGCGGGGAGCCGCTGATGCGCGACGATTTCCGTGACATCCTGGCCTTTTGCCACCGGCGCGGGCTAGAGTCCATCCTCATCACCAACGGCGGCCTGCTCGATTCCGACACACTCGCCTTTTGCCTCGACCACGGCGTGAACATGTTCGAGCTGACCCTGCTTGGCGCCGACGCCGCGACCCACGATGCGCTCACCCGCACCCCCGGCAGTTGGGAGCGGGCACTGGCGGCGATGACGCGCCTCTACAAAGCTGACGCCACATGGTGCGGCGTATTTGTCGCCACCGGCGAGAACATCGCCCAAATCCGCCAGACGCTAGAGATGGTCGTCGCGATGGGCGCGACCGCCGTGATGTTCAACCGCTTCAACCCAGGCGGCGAAGGGGCGCATCACCTGCACCTGATGCCCACCATCGAGCAGGTGCGGGACGCGCTGGCGGTGGTGGACGAAATGGCCGCCGCCTACGACCTGTTCGCCAGCGCCTCCATCCCCATCATGCCCTGCCTGCTCGATACCAGCCCCTACCGCCACGTCGGATTTGGCTTTTGCGCCGCCGGGCGCGATAACGCCTACTACACCATCGGCCCGGATGGTCGCGTGCGCCCCTGCAACCACACCGCCACCGTGCTGGGCGACCTGCGCACTCAGCCCTGGGCCGAAATCGCCGCCAGCCCTGCGCTGGCCGAATTCACCTCCGCCGCGCCCGCAATCTGCCGTCCCTGCCCCGGCCTGGAGACATGCCGCGCTGGATGCCGCGCCGCCGCCGAGGTCTGCTTCGGCTCGCTAGAGGAGCCTGAACCCTGGCTGCGGGCCAACCTGGATCGGCTTGACCCCAAGACCTTTTATCCCACTTGACACCTACCCTCCCCTGCGCTATCATACCTGCTACTATGTTCGAGCAACTCGACCTCTTCGGCGGGCAAGCCCGCTCCGAACCATACACCGTCAGCCAACTCACCGGTCACATCCGCCGCCTCATCGAGAGCGAGCCGGAATTGAGCGACCTGTGGGTCGAGGGCGAGGTCTCCAACTTTAGCCGCGCCTCCTCCGGTCACTGCTACTTTACGCTCAAGGACGCCGGCTCCCAGATCAACTGCGTGATGTGGCGCAGCGTCGCCAACCGGCAAGGCTCCCTGCCCGCTGGCGGCGACCTGGTGCTGGCGCACGGGCGAGTGAGCGTCTACGAGGCCGGGGGGCGCTATCAACTCTATGTGGACAAAATCCAGCCGGCCGGCGTGGGCAACCTCTACCTGGAATTCGAGCGGCTCAAAGCGCGGTTGGAGACCGAGGGGCTGTTTGACCCAGAGCGTAAGCGCCCGCTGCCCAGCTTCCCGCGCTGCATCGGCGTGGTCACTTCCCCCACAGCCGCCGCGCTGCGCGACATCCTCAACGTGCTGGGCCGCCGCTACCCGCTAGCCAGGGTGTTGCTCTCGCCGACGCAGGTGCAGGGAGACGCGGCCCCGCCGCAGATCGTGGCCGCGCTCGCGGCGCTCAACGCCCGCGACGATGTAGACGTCATCATCGTCGCTCGCGGCGGCGGCAGCCTGGAAGACCTGTGGGCCTTTAACGACGAGCGCGTAGCGCGCGCCGTCGCCGGCTCCCGCCTGCCCTTGATCTGCGGCGTGGGGCACGAGAGCGATTTCAGCCTGGCCGACTTTGCCGCCGACCTGCGCGCCCCCACCCCATCCGCCGCCGCCGAGATGGTCGCCCCTGACCGCGCCGAACTGCGAGCGCAGGTAGCAGGACTGGCACTGGCGCTGACGGCGGCACTGCAAATCATCATCGAAGAGCAGCGCTGGCGACTGGCCGAGCAGGCGCGAGCACTAAAGCACCTCTCTCCCGCCGCCCAATTGGCCCAGGCCCGCCAGCGCGTGGACGACCTCGCCGCCCGCGCTGAGGCGGCAACGCGCCACGATCTGGCCTTGCGCCGCGAGCGACTGGGTGGGCTGCTGGGACAACTGGTGGGGGTCAGCCCACTGGGGACGCTGGAGCGCGGTTACGCCATCGTGCGCCGCCGTGAGGAAGGAGCGGTCGTGCGCTCGGTGAAACAAGTTGCGCCGGGCGACGCGCTCGCCGTCCGTGTCACCGATGGCGAGTTCGAGGCCGAAGCAAAATGAACGTCGAATGTGGCCGGCGCATCTCTGTGATCGGCACGAGTGGCTCGGGCAAGACGACCACGGCCGGGCAGATCGCCCGCCGCCTGGGAATACCCCACGTGGAACTGGACGCGCTCCATTGGGAGCCAAACTGGACCGAGGCCCCGCTTGATCTCTTCCGCGAGCGCGTGTCACAGGCACTGAGCGGCGACGACTGGGCCGTTGACGGCAACTATAGCAAAGTGCGCGACATCGTTTGGAGCCGGGCCGACACAATCGTCTGGCTAAACTATGCTTTGCCGGTGATCATGTGGCAACTGGTGCAGCGCACCCTGCGGCGGAGTCTGACCCAGGAGGAGCTTTGGAGCGGAAACCGCGAGTCGTTGCGTAAGGCGCTCTTTAGCCGCGACTCTATCCTCCTCTGGGCGCTGCAGACTTTTCGGAGGAGGCGGAGGGAGTATCCCATCCTGTTGAGCCAACCCGCACACGCCCATCTCGCGGTCGTACAGTTGCACTCGCCACGGGCCACGCGGGATTGGCTATCAAGTCTCAGCAGAGCCAAAATGTTACGATAACAAGGCCTCGGGAGTCCAAGATAGATCAGCCTGAACGTTTGAGGTCTAAAATTCTTTACAAATGAGACAAGATATTGAACACGGATAGAGAAAAATCAGCATGGTTCATTTTCGCACATAGTCTCAAATTATGTGCTTGGGAGAGAAAAGAGCCAAGTCGCTCCCCAATTTGCGTCATTCCGAGCGACCAAAGGGAGCCGAGGAATCTCCGAATAGCTTTGCCTGCGAAAACGGAGATTCCTCGACTC
>QMOE01000308.1 GCA_003648125.1 Chloroflexota bacterium | reverse complement strand
CCCGCGTGGTGGACGTGCAACAGTGCATGCGAGAGGCAAGCCAACGCGGGGTCCTTTACGTAAAATCAGGAGGATAAAATAATGGCTTTGAAAGAAGCATTTGTGTTCGTGGCTCCCGACGTGGATCCCGAGGTTCATCGTCAGACAGTAGTGACACCCCAGGTCGAACTGATGGCCGTGGCGGTCAACAACTATGCCGAGGCCGTGACGGTTTGTAAGGAGTTGGTGGAAGAGGGTTTCGGCGCCATCGAGTTGTGCGGCGGGTTTGGGCACATCGGCGCCGCCAAAGTGGCCGAGGCCGTCGGCGATAAGGCTGCCGTCGGTGTGGTGCGCTTTGATAACCACCCCGGACTAGAGTTCAAGAGCGGCGACGCTATCTTTCGCTAAGAATCAAATCACACGCCTCCCGTCTGCCGGGTGGGAGGCGTGACAATATCAGATTTTCACTGGAGAATAGTGCATGGCAACCAAAATCATCATGCCCAAGCTGGGCATGGCAATGAGTAACGGCAAGGTCGTCAAGTGGCTCAAGGAAGATGGCGCCGAGGTCAAGAAGGACGAACCGGTCGTCGTCGTGATGAGCAAAAAAATCACCTACGAGGTGGTGGCGCCGGCCGATGGTATCGTGCGTTGCATTTCCCGCGCCAAAGATACCTGCGACATTGGTCAGATCATCGGGTTTATCACCGCCCCCGGTGAGGAGACCCCCAAAGTGGAGGTGACCGCGCCGGCCGAGGTTCCCGTCGAGACCAAAGCCGCCGCCCCGGCTAAAGAGAAAGTGCAAGCGCCCCAAGAGACCAAGTTTATCCCGTCCTCGCCCGCGGCCAGGCGGTTAGCGAAGGAACTGGGCGTGGATATTTCCAGAGTCGTGCCCGCTGGCGGCCGCGTCACAGAGAAGGACGTACAGCGTTTCTACGACGAGCAAGCCCAAATCAGCATCTCTCCGCTGGCTCGCCAGATGGCTGAGGCTGAAGGGCTGGACATCACTACCATCCAGGGCAGCGGCCCCAACGGCAAAATTATCGAGGATGATATTTTGCGGATGTTGGAAGGCGCAAAACCCAAAGCGGTTGTCGAGAATATCCCCTTCGTCGGTATGCGCCAGGCCATCGCCGAGCAGATGGCCCACAGCCTGCAAACGATGGCCCAGATCACGCTCATGACCAAAGTGGACGTGACCGAATTAAAGTCCACCCGCGAGGCGCTGCGCGCGCGCTGGGAGCGCAAGGTCTCTTACACTGACTTGCTGGTCAAGGCGGTGGCGGTGGCGCTGACCGATCACCCGCTGCTGGGCGCCAAACTTGAGAGTGAAGAGATCGTGATGCCGGATGAGATCAACGTCGGGGTCGCGGTGGCGCTGGAAGAGGGTCTCATCGTGCCCGTGGTGCGCAACGCCGACCGGATGACCGTCCCCGAAATCGGCGACAGGATCAAAGAGCTGGCGCGGCGCGCCCGCGAGAACGCGCTCGACGTGGACGAGGTCACCGGCGCGGCGTTTACCGTCACGAACCTGGGGATGTACGGCGTGGACGGGTTCACGCCCATCATCAACCCGCCGGAGGTTGCCATCCTGGGCGTGGGGCGCATCACCGAGGAACTGGCTTTGGTCAACGGACAGGTCGCCGCTCGCTCCAAGATGGTGCTCAGTCTGACCATTGACCACCGCATCGTGGACGGAGCGCCCGGCGCGGCCTTTTTGCAGACGCTGGCGCAACTCTTGGAGCATCCCGCGCTGATTTTTGCCAGGGGGGGAAAATAGATATGGTTGAGATACAAGACCTGGTCGTGATCGGCGGTGGCTCTGGCGGATTCTCCGCAGCGATGCGCGCCACGCAGTTGGGCGGCAAAGTGACCGTCGTCGAGGAGGCTCACTACGGCGGCTATTGTATGCACAAAGCGTGCATCCCCTCCAAGTTTCTCATGACGACCGCCCGACTGATGGGACGCATCCGCAAAGCGGGACGGTTCGGCATCCAGGTGGAAGAGCCTACACTGGATATGGACGCGCTCCACGACCGCAAGAACCTGATCATCGAAGGGCTAGAGATGGGCACGGAGCAGTTGCTCGCTGACTATGGCGTCACGCTGATCAAAGGGCGGGGCAAGCTCGTCGCTCGTGATATTGTGGAAGTCAACCCTTCGACAAGCTCAGGGCAGAGTGGTGAGCAGATCAAGGCGCGTAACGTCCTCATCGCCACCGGCTCCGCCCCTGCTCAACTGCCCATCGAGGGCGTGGGCCTGCCCGGAGTGATCGGCACTGAGGAAGCCATCGAACTGCGCGAGATTCCACCGCGTATCGCCATCCTGGGCAGCAAGCCCTGGCACCTGGAACTGGCGCAGTACTTTCACGCGCTTGGCAGCGAGGTCACGCTGATTGAGAGTGGCCCGCAATTGCTCCCCGAGGCCGACCGCGAGATCTCGCAGCGGCTGGGCAAGCTGCTCCACGATGCTGGTATCGCCATCAAGAGGGGCGTATCAGTGGAGGCGCTCCGTCAGGGTGACGGTGACTCGTTGATCGTCGCGCTGGCCGAAGGCAAGGGCGAGATCGCCGCCGACAAGGTTCTGGCCGCGCGCCGCCTGCCCAATACGGCTGGACTGGGCCTGCGTCAACTGGGCGTCGAGATGGAACACGGCGCTATACTGGTCAATGAGGCGCTAGAGACCAGTGTACCCCACATCTATGCCCTCGGCGACGCCACCGCCGGCCCGATGTGGTCGCACAAGGCGAACGCCGAGGGCATCATCTCCGGCGAGAACGCAATGGGACTGAACAGCCGGATGAACTATGAGATTTTGCCTCGCTGCCTCTACACCTGGCCCGAGGTCGCCTGGGTGGGCCTGACCGAGGAACAGGCCGAGGCTCAGGGTATCGAGGTGGAGGTCGGCAAGGTTCCTACGGCCATCAACCCCTACGCCATGATCCTGGACGAGACCGCCGGCACGGTCAAGATCATTGCCTGCAAAAAGTACGGCAAGATCGTCGGCGCGCACATACTGGCCCCCGGCGCGGTGAATCTGGTCAACGTCGTTGCCGTAGCGATGCTATCCGAGGCCACTGTCGGCGAGTTGATGCGCTTCATTCCCATGCATCCTTCCATCGGCGAGGCGCTAGTGGACGCGGCGATGGACGTGGAGAAGCGGTCGCTGCACCTGCCCCAGTGGTAGGAGGGGTTGTGTGAAACCCATCACCGTCTGGCAGCCTGGCCTGCTTGATTACAACAGCGGCCTGGACTGGCAAGAGCGGCTGGCGACTGGCCTCCGGCAAGGGAAGCTGGGCGAGAGTCTCATTTTGTTGCAGCACACTCCGGTCATTACCGTGGGGCGCGGCGGCGGCTGGGAGGACATCCTGGCTCCTCCGGCGCTGCTAGAGCGGGCCGGCGTCGTCGTGCGCGAGACCGACCGGGGCGGCCGGGCCACCTATCACGGCCCCGGTCAGCTCGTCGCCTACCCGATCATGCGGGTCGAGCGCGAGCGCCTCTACAAGTATCTGCATAACTTGGAGCAGGTCGTCATTGACCTGCTGGCCGAATACGGGATCGTCGCCGGGCGCATCAAAGAGCATCCGGGCGTCTGGGTCGGCGGCGGAAAGATCGCCGCCGTCGGGCTGGCAATTCACGACGAGATCACCCATCATGGCCTGGCCCTCAACGTCGCGCCGAACATGGAGCATTTCGAACTGCTGGTCCCTTGCGGCATCGCCGATAGAACCACTGTATCCATGCAGCAGGTACTCGGTCGCGCCCCGGATCTCGACGAGGTGACACGATGGTTCGCCCACCACTTTGCCCGCGTCTACCACCGCTCCCTCGAATTTGCGCCGGGCGAACAAGTTCGGGCGGGAGTAGCTCAGATTTGTTATCCGACGTTTGCCAGATCGGTAAAAAGGTAGTATAATTTTATCATACTTTCAGGGGAGCCTGGGGAGCCAGGCTGAGAGGGCGTCCACAACCGACGCTGACCCTTGAACCTGATCTGGGTAATGCCAGCGGAGGGAGATTCTCGAACGTGTAATGCAGCCGCCCCGCTGGCCGGGGCGGCTTTCTTTTTGGGGGATGATAATGCGCGCCATCATCTTTGCCAACGGCGAATTTCCAGATCCACAAACCGCACGTGATTTGTTGCGCTCCGACGACCTCATCATCGCCGCCGACGGCGGAACCCGCCACGCGCTGGCCGCCGGTGTGATTCCTCACGTCGTCATTGGTGACCTCGACTCGCTCTCCCCTGCCGATCTGGCCCAGGTTGAAGCGGCCTG
>QMOE01000307.1 GCA_003648125.1 Chloroflexota bacterium | reverse complement strand
AGCGGGTGCGGCGAGAGGATCAGGTTCTGCGCCGCCCAGGTCGCGTACACCCGGTCGCTGGTAAAGACCCACGCGCTGTAGGCCACCGCAGGCGCGGAGAGGAGCACCGCTAAACCAGCCAATAGTCCCTCTCGCCTGAGAAACCAGGTTTTTGTCGCTCCGCTTATAAAAAAACCTGGTTTCTTGCGCAGCGCCAGCGCCAGCAATGCGGCTCCTGCCACCGCCCAGGCCACCGCGACGTAGAAAGGCACGATCAGGCCCATCAGCAGCCAACAGAGACCGGAGAGTAATGCGTAATGTGTATTGCGTAATGACGGTTCTCTCCACACTCTCAGCAGAAACAAGAGTCCCCACAGTAGTAGCGACTGGGCCGCCGCGATGTGAGGAAAGCCCAACAACACCAGAAAGGCAAATCCCTCCGGCAGATAAAAGTCCAACGGCGGGGTACCCAGCCAGTTGGATTGTCCCAGCACGACCAGCAGCCAGCCCAGCCCCCCGCCAAAGGTCACCATCAGCCAGGCCAGGCGGCGCACGGACAACCGCTCCGTGAACTCGGCCAGGAAGCGGTACACGGTCAGCAGCAGTCCCAGGCCAAAGAGCAGCCGCATTGCGTGATACGTCAGCGCAGGGGAAAGGCCGGTCAGAGCGGATAGCTTGCCCAAGAGGACGTAGAAAATATAGATCAGCGTCCTGGTGTGCGGTTCGGGCGTGTAAGGCATTTGCAGCAGCCACTCGCCTAGCGCCGCCCGTTCCATCTTGGCCAGGTAGGAGTAGCAATCGTCGGCCAAAAAGATACAGCCGCCGAAATATCGCTCCGGTGTCTCTAGCGACCAGCCCAGCAGGTAGGGCAGGCAGGTGAGCGTCAGCGCCGCCAGACTGACGAGCAACACCCAGCGGTACTCTTTGCGTATCACCACTCGGTCACCTCGAACAGCGTGTAGCCGCTGGCCTCGTACACGGGTTGGAGGTAATCTGCGTCGCGCGGGTTCCAGCCACCCAGCGCCCGCTCCGCCGGCCCCCAGAAGACATAGTCCACGCCGTACTCTGTCAGCAGATGCTGTCTCCAGGTATCATTCGTCGCTGCGTCGAAGAAGCGGGCCACCTGTTCCTTTTTTGCGCCGGCGTGGACGCTCTCCGGCCCGTGCCCCACGAACACTCGCGCTTCCACGCGCGCTGGCAGGTAGTTGCCCGTCGCGTAAGAGGACAGCACCACATCGTCCGGCTCGATTTGCTCGTTGAGCCAGTCCAACGCCGCCACTTCCCCCGCCTCCCGGTAGATGGGAGCAGGTTGGCCGCGCAGCGCCAGGCTGTTTCCTGCTACCAGTAGCACATTGGTGAGCGACAGTCCGATCAGCACCACTCCCACGAACAGCCTGGACTTGAGACTTGGGGATTGGAGGGGGGAGATTTTCACCAGTCCCCAGGCCGCCAGCAGGCTGAGTGGTATCTGCGCTCCCTCGATCAATCGCCGTTGCAGGTTGAACGGCAGGTAGACTAACAGCGGCGCCGCCGCCACCCAAGCCAGCGGCAGCCAGGTCGGTCTCTGGGAGCGCCAGGCCGCGCGCATAGCGAAAGCCGCCAACAGCAATAGCACGCCGTAGGCCGCCAGGTAATGGAGCGGGTGCGGCGAGAGGATCAAGTTCTGCGCCGCCCAGGTGGCGTACACCCGATCGCTGGTAAAGACCCACGCGCTGTAAGCTATCACCGGCGCGGAGACAAGTGCGGCCACTCCTGCCAGCAGCCCCTCGCGCCAGGGGATAGATTTCTGGCGCAGCCATAACGCCAGCAGCGCGACTCCCGTCACCGCCCAGGCCACCGCGACGTAGAAGGGAACGATGAGGCCCATCAGCAGCCAACATCCACCTGCGCTCGCGGCGTGAAGCGTGAAATGCGGTTTGGACATTGGACATTGGACATTGGGGTTTCCTTCCCACGCTTTTAGTATGAACAAGAGGCCCCACAACAGGAGGGTGCGGGCCAGCGCGATGTGGGGAAAGCTATAGAGGACCAGAAAGGTGAATCCTTCGGGGAGGATCAAGTCCAGCGGGAGGCTGCCCAGCCAGTGGGATTGCCCCAGCGCGACCAAGAGCCAGCCCAGCCCTCCGCCGAACGTGACCATCAGCCAGGCCAGGCGACGCACCAGCAGCCGCTCTGTGAACTCGGCTATGAAGCGGTACACGGTCAACAGCAGCCCCAGCCCCAAGAGCAGCCGCGCGCCGTGGTAGACGAGCACCAGCCGCGCGGTCAAATCGCCGCCCGGCAGCAATGCCGCTACCTTGCCCAGTAGCAGGTGAAAAGGAAAGAAAAACGCACCCGGATGCGGCTCCGGCGTGTAGGCGATGTGGAACAGCCAGGCCCCCTCCGCCCCCTGCCGCATTTTGGCCAGGTAGGAGTAGCAATCCTCGACCGCGTAGACAAAGCCGCCAAAGACGCGCTCATCCGTCGCCAGGGCTGCGCCGATGAGATAGGGAATGGAGGCGACGGCAAGAGCGATGATGCCCCAGAGCAGCACGAACCGGTATTCGCGCGCATGGCGATTGGCGATTGGCGAGTTTGTGTCAGTCATTAGTACGTCGTTTCCACAACCAGACAACCGATAACACAATCACTGTGGCGACTGAAACTGCCCAGCCTGCGTACACCGGCCACGGATTGTACTCGAATAGCACTGTGCCATCACCTGACTCAATCGCGTGCTCCGCCTCCACGACCGGCTGTGCGGCCTGGTTCAAATAGACGTAGACGCCATCCATCACACCCTGCTCTAACAATCCCGGCGCAGATATGGGAAACGCCGCCGCCACATACCGGACGCCCAACTGGCCCAGCATTTCCGCATCCGGCGATACGTCTTGCAGCGCTATGCGCACGTTGTCACTTCCCTCCGGGAAAGGGGGCAGGGTCACGCTGTACCCCCCTGGCTCTAGTCCAGCCGCGCGGGTCAGATAGTCGGCATAGGCGCACAGTTGTAAAGGGTCCACCCCATCGGCCAGTTCCAGCCCGTATAGTTCCGCCACGTGTTGCGGGATGCTGTAGCTGGGCGAATAGATCCGAAAATGGCCGGGCTGCGCCGCCAGCCACTCGGCCGCCGCCCGTCCATCGGCGAACACCTGCTCCGGCGACCGGGCTTTAATCAGAGTAGCGTCCACGCTCAACAAGTCTATCGCCACCAACCCAACGGCGACCAGCCCAAACAGCAGCGGGCCGGCACGGCGGCGTTCGTTCCTGCCGCCCCGGCGGATCGTCTCGTCCACGCCCAGCCCGCCCAGCGCGGCCGCCGCAAAAGTCACCAACACCCAGATGCGCGGAGGCACGCGCAGCAAGCCCAGTCCCGGTATCAGTCGGTAGAGCAGGGTAAAGAGGCCGCCGTTTTTCCCCAGGCTGAACCAGGCGGCAAAGAGCGCCAGGCCAACCAGCCAACCGACCAGCCAGCGTCGTCCGCGTACCCGCCACGCCAGCCACACGCCCAGGGCTGCCAGCCCCAGCGTGCTCAGGCCGACGTAGGTCATCCACTCGTGGAAGCCGCCCCGGTCGGCAACCAGCAGCCCCAGCAGGTAGCGCACCGGCAGCGACCAGATCGCCGCGTCGTTCAGCGTCATCGCGGCCCGCGTCGTCTCGGGCAGCAGAGCCATTACGGGCAACCACTGGCAGGCGGTCAGACCCAGGAAAATTGCGAATGAACGAATTGCGAATGGCGAATTGCGAATGGCGAGGAACAAGACCAGAGTTGCGGCTGCTATCAGCGTGTAGGCCGCCATGCGCACGTCCGCGCAGAACTGCATCGCCAGCGCTGCCCCCGCTCCTACAGCCCACTTGCTCACTTGCCCGCTTGCCACTTGCTCACTTGCCACTTGCTCACTTGCCACTTGCTCACTTGCCCACTTGCCCGCTCGCATCACGCCCAGTATGACCAGCGGCAGCCAGGCCCACGCCTGCGTCCAGCCTACGTGCCCCGCTCCCAGGTGGGCCAGCAGCTTGGGTGATGCTTCGTAGACCACCGCTGCCGTCAGCGCGCCCCACACGCCGGCGCTAAAGCCGCGCCGCATCAGCGCGTACATCGTTGCCCCCGCCAGCCACAGGTGGACGATAGCCGAGAGGTTGAACCCCACGTTCAATGGCAGCCAGGGCAGGAACAGAAAAAGCCAGTTGGGGAGATAGTACAATCCCGCCAGCGGATTAGCCGCAAAGGGCGCGCCGCTCATGATCGTGGGCCGCCACAGCGGAAATTGTCCTGCCTCCCACAGCGCCCGCCGGGT
>QMOE01000306.1 GCA_003648125.1 Chloroflexota bacterium | reverse complement strand
GTCTCCGGCGCCAGCACCATCACCCAGCAATTGGCCCGCAATGTGCTGCTCTCCCCCGAGGAGCGCATCCAGCAGACCGCCTGGCGCAAGATCAAAGAGATCGTCCTGGCGACCGAGCTGACCCGCACCTATCCCAAGGACACCATCCTGGAGATATATCTCAACGAGAACAACTATGGCAACCTGGCCTACGGGGTGCAGGCCGCCGCCGAGACCTACTTTGACGTGGACGCGGCCGACCTCACGCTGGCTCAGGCCGCCTTCATCGCCGGCCTGCCCCAGGCCCCGGCTATGTACGATCCTTTCACCGGCGGGCTTGACCTGGCCCTGGCCCGGCAGGAGGACGTGCTGGCGCTGATGGTCGAGGCGGGGTACATCAACCGGGCCGAGGCAGAGGCGGCGGCGGCCGAGACGCGGGCCTACGAGTTCCAAGCGCCGCTGCTCGATATCGCCGCCGCGCCCCATTTCGTCGTCTACGTGCGGCAATCGCTAGAGGCCACCTACGGCCCGGACGCACTCTACCGTGGCGAGGGATTGCGCATCTATACCACGCTCGACCCGCGCCTGCAATCGCTGGCCGAGGAGACCGTGCGCGACGGCGTGGCCGCGCTGGCCGACCGCAACGCGACCAACGGCGCGCTCGTTGCGCTCGACCCAGTCAGCGGCCACATCCTGGCGATGGTCGGTTCCGCCGACTTTGACGACGAGACGATTGATGGACAGGTCAACGTCGCGCTGCGCTGCCGCCAGCCCGGCTCCTCCATCAAGCCGCTGACCTACGTCGCTGCCTTTGAGCAGGGCTGGACTCCGGCCACGCTCCTGTGGGACGTGAGAACCGAGTTCCCCGACGGGGCCAATCCGCCCTACGTCCCGGTCAACTATGACGAAAAGTACCACGGCCCCATGCTTCTGCGCGACGCGCTCGCCAACTCGTACAACATCCCGGCGGTGGACGCGCTCCAATTCGTGGGGGTCGAGGGGTTGCTCGAGATGAGCGGGCGGTTGGGGGTAGAGTCGCTGGCGCACCCCGAGCTTTACTGCCCCGATTACCCTTACGACCAGCCCCCGTTCTACGGACTGGCGCTCACGCTGGGCGGCGGCGAGGTCAAGCTGCTGGAGATGACGGGGGCGTTTGGCGTCTTTGCCAACGGCGGCGTGCGCGTGCCCCCCAGTCCCATCCTGCGCATCGAGAACAGCGCGGGCGAGGTGCTGGTGGATAACTCGGCCCCCGCCGGCGAGCAGGCCATCTCGCCGCAGCACGCCTATCTCATCACCAGCATCCTCTCGGATAACCAGGCCCGCTGCCGCGCCTTTCACTGCCCCGCCGTTATCGAACTCAGCCGCCCGGCGGCGGTCAAGACCGGCACCACCAACGATTTCCGCGACGCCTGGACGGTCGGGTACACGCCTCAGTTGGCCGTCGGCGTGTGGGTGGGCAACTCGGATAACTCCTCGATGATCAACCTGCCCGGCGCGGCCGGCGCCGGCCCCATCTGGCGCAACTTTATGGAAGCGGCCCACGCCGATTGGCCCGTGCGCGATTTTGTCCGCCCGCCCGGCGTTGTCGAGCGCGAGATTTGCGCCAACTCGGGCGCGCTTCCCTCCGCATACTGCCCGCAGCGCAAGATAGAGGTCTTTGCCGAGGATCAGCCGCCGCTGGACGAGGAGCACGACTGGTATCAAATGGTGGAGATTGACAGCTTGACCGGGCTGCTGGCGAACGATTCCTGCCGCGATCAAATCGTCGAGGAGATGAGGATCGTCATCACCGATGAGCGGGGGCGGGAGTGGGCGCAGGCGCACCCAGACTATTTCAACGGTGTGCCACTGGCGCCGCTCGAGTATTGCACCGAGAGCGCAGCCCGCCCGCAACTCTTTATCACTCAGGCCGACCCCGGGAGCGCCGTCTCCGGCGTCGTGCAGGTCGTGGGCACGATCCATTTGCCCACTTTTGATATGCATGGGGCGCAGTACGGCGTCGGGGATGATCCTCAGGGCTGGGGATGGATCAGCGGGCCGCACCTGGCGCAGGTGAGCGACGGCCTGCTGACCGAGTGGGACACCACTCACCTGGCCCCCGGCCTCTACACGCTGCGCGTCACCGCTTTCGACCGGGGGCAGCATCCCTTCGAGGTGCGGGTGCAGGTCTACGTCTCCGCTCCGCCAGACAGGCCGACTCCGCTGCCTTCATCCACGCCGCTGCCGACCGAGACGCCCGCGCCGACGGCGACTCCCATTCCGCCAACACTCACGCCCGCGCCGACCGATACCCCTGTACCGACGGTCGAACCTACGGACACCGCCACCGACACACCAGAACCGTCATCCACACCAACAGAGGAACCTACGCCCACACCCACGCCCGAACCGACCGAAACGCCGACAGAGGAAGCCACGTCCACGCTCGAACCTTCTCCCACGCCGGAGGAGACCCCGACCGGGGAGCCTTCTCCCACACCGTAAAGTCCAAAGCCCCTGCTCTTGTAGCAGGGGCTTGTTTGTGTGCCGGTGCGCGCGTGGTCCAAGTGTGGTCACTGGACTAGCTACCTGACACTTTGCAGCAGTTCGCCGGTTGAGTAGCCACGGAGTGGCGTATCGAAACCCAGAACTGCGCCAAAACGTGGTTTCGATACGGCTTTTAGCCACTCAACCGACGTTTTGGCTGTGTTTTTCAAAACTGTCAGGTGGCTAGGTCACTGGATAGAGATGCCGGTCAATAAGCTGCGAACGGTGAGCAAAAAATCACCCGGCCGTTGCACGATAATGAATTTACCCTGAGGATGGAAATGGCGCAAGTTAAAGGTCAGCAAATAAGCACACTCCTCGCGCAATGCTGCCACCAGTATCGGTAAATCCTTGGGGTCAGCTTGGCTCTCGTATGGTTTCAGACTGTCAGGAGATGGGTCGGAGACCACGCGCAAACAGCGACTAACGATCAGCCGGAACTCGGTCAGTTTGTCAGGCAGTTTTTCGGCCAGGTTGCGTTCTGCCTCGGTGATGACTTGCCGAGAAGTAATGGCCTCGATCAGTGTGATCTCGGCCATACGTAACACAACGTGACTGGCCCCATACTGCGTGGGAGAGGCAGAACCGGCAAAGAGCACATCGGCATCTATAAAGACTCTAAGTTTGTTCGACATCGTCGGCGTAATGCTCTTTATAGTAGCGGGTGCGTTGCTCTTGCAGCTCGGCCAGTAACTCCTCGGCAGTCAGTCCGGTCTCGGTCATGGCACGCTCAATCTCTCGCGCCAATTCCGGCACCATTGTTACCATTGGCGCTAACACAAAGATACCATCGAGGTCCAGCAAGCGGAACGTATCCCCTGGTTCAATGTTGTATTTGCGGCGCAGTGGAGTGGGCAGGGTCAATGTGCCGCGTTGGCGCACTTGAATAGCTACATTCATTTTCTGGCATCCTTTCAGACAGAGCAGATTTTCTGAAAGAATTATATACTATTACGTAAAAAGGCGCAAACGCAGAATGCAACCTAAAGGTCAGCGCACCAGTTACACATTACGTTTTACGTCTTACCTCTCACTAAAAAGCGACACGCCTCCGCGCCCATTGCCCGGCACTCGATCTCGCGCACCTGGTAATCCTGCCCGGTGGCCCACTTGACCGCCTCGCCGATGGAGCCAACGTAGAGGTGGCAGATGGGCTGCTCGGCCTCGCGGCAGCAACACACGCCGCAGGTAAAATCGGTCAGGACAAAGCCCTCATCCGTTTCCTGTACCTCGATGCGCGTCTCTGCGTTCACGTCCATCAGTGATTTAGCCATCTGGGTGAGGATGAACTTGATGCGCATTTTCTGCGGCATCACCTTCAGGGCCGCGCCAGCCACGCCCATCAACATCGCCTGCTCCTCCACGCCGTAGCGAAACGTGGCCCGGCCAATGCGTTGCAACATGCCCTTGCCGGCGCGACCGTAGAACTCTTCCACCGCCTGGTTGAGCGCGGCGTACTCGGTCGTAGCGACGCCCTGCGCCAGGTCGTTGGGCGGCAGATCATCAACGTAGCGCTCCAGCCCGGCCTGGCGCAGCACTATCTTGAGCCCGCGCTCGCCCATCACCTCGCCAATCGCCAGGATCGCCTGGCGCATCAGCGCGTTGGTAAAACGCCATTTCTCCGGTTCGCGATGTTCCCCAGACATAAGCTCCTCCTCTCTACAGCAATTCCCGTTTTGTAGCCGCGATTTCCAAATCGCGTCTGTTTTCCCACGTAAAGCACCCTGCGCGATTGCGAAATCGCGGCTACGACC
>QMOE01000305.1 GCA_003648125.1 Chloroflexota bacterium | reverse complement strand
TCGCATCGTAAGCCACGTCGAGTCCGGCCTGCTTTATCGGCTCCAAATCCACTTTTTCGTGGACGTACTTGATGTAGGCCGGGGCAGGGTCGAAAATCTCGGCCAGCGTGTTGTGTTCGAGAGGCGCGCGCGCGATGCTGCGGGACGGCGCTGGAATCAGTTCCTCGATCCGCTTCAGCCCCTCTGTGACCACCGCTGCGCCGCGACCATCGCGGACCTTGAAGCCGTTGTCGGTGGGCGGGTTGTGGCTGGCGGTGATGATGATGGCCCCGGCCGCCTGCCGGTTCAACACCGAGAAGGAGATGACCGGCGTAGGGGTCGGCCCGTTCGCCAGGAAAACGGGAATGTGGTTGCCGACCAGCACCTCGGCCGTAGCGGCGGCGAAATACTCGGAGGCAAAGCGATGGTCGTAGCCGATGACGACACCCTGTTCAGCCGTCCCGACCTCGTTGAAATAATCGGCCACGGCCTGAGCGACCCGGCGCACGTTATCAAAGGTATACTCCTCGGCGATCCGGCCGCGCCAGCCGTCGGAGCCGAACTGGATATCGCCCATCTTATCCGCTCTCCCACTCTGTGCCTATTTCCGGGTACCTGGCGAATTTCTCCCGGAAAAGCGCCATCAACTCCTCCTTGCGCTCCTCGGTCTTGGCCTCGAAGCGCAGCACCAGCACGGGCAGGTTGGACGATGCCCGAACCAGCCCCCAGCCGTCGCCAAAGTTGACCCGCGCCCCGTTAATGTCAATCACGTCGTATCCCTCGGCCTTGAATTCCTCGGTCAGTTTCTCGAAGACTTTGTATTTGACCGCTTCGTCTTGCTTGGGGTCAACTGGGCATTTAACCTGCAGGGCCGGCGTGGAGACGTAATACGGCGTCTCGGCGATGAGGGCGGACATCGGTCGCTCGTGGTGTGAGAGGTACTCGGCCAACTTGAGCGCGGCAAACACCGCGTCGTCGAAACCGCGATAATCCGGTGCGCCGAAAAAGATGTGTCCGCTCATCTCTCCCGCCAGAGGCGAGTTCACCTCCCACAACTTTTGTTTGATGTACGAGTGGCCCGTCTTCCACATGATAGGCACGCCGCCGTGCGCCTCAATATCCTCCGGCAGCGCCTGGGAGCACTTGACGTCGAATATGATCTTGGCACCGGGGTTTTTCTCCAGCGTCTGCCGCGCCAGCAGAATCAGATACCTGTCTGGCCAGAGAACCTCCCCTTTTTCGTTGGTCACACCCAGCCGGTCGCCGTCGCCGTCGAAGGCAAAGCCGATCTCGGCCCCCGACTCGACAACCTTTGCGCCGGTGTCATTCATCATCTCCACCAGCGAGGGATTGGGGTAGTAATGGGGAAAGTCCCAGTTCAGGTCGGTGTACAAATCCACGACCTCACAGCCGGCCGCTCGCAGCGCCTGCGTGACGATGGGGCCGGGGGTGCCGTTGCCGGTGTTGACCACCACGCGCACCGGGCGCGTGATGGTGACGCGCTTTAACACGTCGTCCATATAAGCGGCGAGAAAGTCCTCACTGCGGACTGTGCCGCTGCCGGTGGCGAACTCTTCGCTGCCGGTCAGTTGGTACAGTTCTTGCATCTCGACCGGCCCCAGCGTGTGGGAGTAGCCCAGAGCGAGCTTGAACCCGCTCCAGCCGGTGGGGTTGTGGGAGGCTGTGACCATGACGCCCCCCTCGGTCTGATAGTGGTATTGGGCCGAGTACATCATGGGGGTCAAAATCATTCCCAGGTTGATGACGTTTATGCCGCTCGCCGCGAGGCCCTGGACGATTGTCTCCGTGATCCACTCGGAGCTGCGGCGGTAGTCGTGCCCCACCACCGCGCTCTTTATGTCCCTCTGGCGGAGCATTGTGCCATAAGCCCGGGCGATGATTTTCACGCTCTGCTCGTTGAGTTGCTCGTCATTTACCCGCCCGCGCAGATCGTACTCGCGAAACATGCTCGTTTCTAGCTTTGCCATGGGAATCTCTCCTTTCGGTTTTCGCGCGTTATCCAAACGGCGGGTAAGAAACCCGCCTTACAAGTTTGCCCCGGGTAGTTGCAGCTGCACACATCCGGGCGGCGGGTAAGAAACCCGCCCTACATGTATTGAGATTATGTGAAAAAGCTCACCCGATTGCCTGCCCGGCGACGGCCATAAAAGCCTCGCCCTCCTGCGCCAGTACCTGCGGGTCGTGTTCTTCGCCAGCCCGAATCTTTAATCTCAGTTTGCTCTCTGTCCCAGAGTAGCGCAGTGTCACGTCAATGTTCTCGCCTAAAGCCGCGTGCAGCCGTTTGAGCGCATCCTGAACCTCTGGAATCGTCTGCAACGGCGGCTTGCTCGAGACCTCAATACTGGACAGGTATTCAGGAAACTCGCGCATGCAGGATGCCAGCGCGGCCAGGCTCTGGTTTGGCTCACCCGCTGCTACCTTCAACACCGCCAGAGCGGTATAGATGCCGTCGCCGGTGGTCTGCCCGTCCCGCAGCGTGATGATGTGCCCCGATTGCTCACCGCCCAGGGCGTAATTTTCCTCAATCATACGCTGTAACACGAACCGGTCGCCCACGGCGGTCTCTTCCAGGCGAGCGCCGATTTCTTCCAGCGACGCTTTGAGGCCCCAGTTGCTCATCGGCGTGCCGACCACGGCGTGATTGGTCAGCAATCCCTGGCGCTGCATGTCGCGGGCCAGGATCGCCAGGGCCACGTCCCCGTTGATGAATCCGCCTTTTTCGTCAACGAGCATCACTCTGTCCCCATCGCCGTCGAAAGCGATGCCTGCCATAGCTTTTTCTCTCAGGACGGCAGCTCGAAGAAGCTCGGGATAGATGTACTCGTAATGTTCGTTGATGTTGATTCCATCAGGCACGTGTTCCATCACGACCAGGTCAAACCCCAGACGGCCAAAGACTTGCGGCGCGATCTCGGAGGTCGCACCGTTGGCGCAATCCAGCAGGATGCGCCGCCCGCGCAAAGCATCCTCATCGCCCCACGTCTGGACGAGATGATCGGTGTACTCTTGCCGCCAGTCGCCAGCATCCCGCACCCAGCCGATTTTCCCTGCATCCGCCGCTGCGAACTCGTCCTCGTCGTCCAACACCAGCCGCTCAATTTCCAGTTCCACCTCGTCTGGAATCTTGAAGCCGTCGCCGCCAAACATCTTGATTCCATTGTGGTCGAACGGGTTGTGCGAGGCCGAGATCACGATTCCCAGTTGCGCCCCGTGTGTGCGCGCCAGGTAAGCGACGCCGGGGGTTGGGATGACCCCCGCCAGCATCACGTCCACGCCCTGCGAGGCCAACCCGGCGGCCAGCGCGCTTTCCAGCATGTGGCCGGACAATCTGGTATCCCGGCCTATCACGGCTGTGGGATCGGTTCCGCCGTTGCGCCTCAACATTTGAGCCGCTGCCTGCCCGATTTCGAGGACGAAAGCGGGTGTGAGGGGCCAGTGGTTAGCTACGCCGCGAATGCCGTCTGTGCCGAATAATCTGCCCATTTGCCTCACCCTCTCAGAAGGTCAATCAAGCGTGTGCTTCTGGCTGCATCAACTCACGGGAGAATACAAGCAACCCGTCATCCATCTCAATCGTGATTTTGCGCAGGGCGTTGACTTTGAGTTGCAACTGGTACAAATTGTCTGGTGCGGCTTGTGCGCTCAACGTTTTTGCCTCGCCCAACAATTGTTGCATCTCCTGTACTTTGAGCTCGAGCAAACGAAGCCAGGAGATGGGATACTTTCCCCGCAGGGTTTGTTCAGCCTGTAGAGTGGTAGCTCCTGCCAGTACATCGTATTTTTCTTCCAGCTCTCCAACCTCTTTCCAGTTCTGGGCAATTTTCATTTCTGTCATTCCAGAAACCCCTCCTTCATATTATGCAGGAACGAAACAGCCTCTTTCGTATCAAATTTGAACTGAACCAGTTCTTCCTCCGGGCTACGCTCTGAGAGCTTTATCATACCCAGATGGAGGTAGAATCCCTCGGCGCCGGGCAGTGATTCCAGCCATAAACGTCCCTCGCAACCTCGCTCGAAACTAAATTTGACTGCCGTTGCTAACAGAAGGGAGCCAGCGTACTTGAATTGCTTGTTGGGTAGCCTGTTCCACGGGGCAGTCGAGATACGCAAGGCATGAATATCTTGTTCCCCTCGTTCATTCTCGTGTTTCAATTCGAGCAGTATCAACCCCTGAACTCTGCCATCGGCCAGGAGGGTAAAGCAGGCCAGTTGCTGAGGGTATATTTCTGCCATTGAGATATATTCGTCCCAATGCCAGTGAGCATCC
>QMOE01000304.1 GCA_003648125.1 Chloroflexota bacterium | reverse complement strand
TGAGCCTTATTCCAGCGGTGAATCTCGTCCACCAGGACGATGGTCCGCTGGCCGAACATCCCCAGGCGGTCCTGGGCCTCTTTGACCAGGGCGCGGATGTCGGCCACGCCGGACATCACCGCGCTGATGGTGGCGAAGTGAGATTGGGTGTGGTTGGCAATGACCACGGCCAGCGTAGTCTTGCCCGTGCCCGGCGGCCCCCAGAGAATGATGGATGAGAACAGCTTATCGGCCTCGATGGCGCGGCGCAGCAGCTTGCCCGGCCCAACGATGTCCTCTTGCCCGACGAATTCATCCAACGTGCGCGGGCGCATGCGTGCGGCCAGGGGTGCGCGCGTTTTCAATTGTTCCTGGCGGCTAAAATCGAACAGGTCTTGCTTCACCGACATATTCCTCAGCAACACACTTAGTCCAGCTTGGGGTTTGGTCATTGGGATTTGGTCATTTGTTATTATACCATCGCCAGGGACTTTGCACAATACCACTCACACCAACCTGCATTGAATTCATCCCCTTGCAATTGAGGCTTGACACCCTGTCCATCTGGACGTAGAATAGAGATGCACAGATAGTATAGAGTCGCGATTTGGGAGGAGTAAAATGGGTTGGTTTCTGAGTGGGTTGATCATCACAGGACTTCTGGCAGCCATATTTATCCTGGCCGAGCGCTCCAGAAGTAGGGCGCGCAGAAGACGGGACAAGGACTTATCCGTCGGGAAGAGGCACGAGCGGATAATCCAGGAGGATGCCGAGAGAGACTACTGGTGGCATTGAAAATGCCTGAACCTCCGTAGATTCGGCGGGGTACGACCCCGCCCTACGGAAAGTTGCACTTGACTAAAAGGCAAAATTAGTATATCCTAAAATCCAATATGCCTGGGGGTGGTTGAGTCCCGGTGGGCTCCGCGGTCTTCAAAACCGTCTGAGGGGTGCTGCAGAAGCGGCCCTGGTGGGTTCGACTCCCATCCACTCCCGCCTGCAACGTCAGGCCCGAACCCTTCCCGGTTCGGGCCTCTCTCCTTCTCTCCCCCTCCCCTTATCTCCCCTTCTCCCTCTCTCCTTTTGACACGCGGCGAGAGGTGTGATATAGTACCCTCGCACTTGTGTAATCTCCTGGCCCGGAGTGAGGACAACACCCGTGAAATCCCAACCGAAGTCCCTGGTACATCGTCACTGGGGCATCTTGCTCATTCTGGCAGCCGTTGCCTTACTGGGCACGGCCTACAACCTGGCGATCCCCGTCCTGGAAAAGCCCGACGAACGCTGGCATTATCCCGTGGTCAAGCACCTGGCCGACGGTCACGGCCTGCCCGTCTACGATCCCAACGTCGAGCAACCGTGGAAACAGGAGGGCAGCCAGCCGCCTTTGTACTACGCCCTCGCCGCCCTCATCACCGCCGGGGTGCCCAGCGACGATTTCTGGGAGCTGCGCAGCTCCGGCAATCCTTACTACCTCTCAATGCTCCACGGCCCACGGGGCGATAACCAGAACATACTTATCCACTACCCGGCCCGCGAGGGCTTTCCCTATCACGGGTCGGTGCTGGCTCTGCACCTGGCCCGCCAGTTGTCTGTGGTGATGGCCCTGGCAACGGTGCTGGCCACTTACCTGATCGCCCTGGAGATTTATCCAGGGGACAGCGCATTGGCGCTGGGCGCGGCAGCAGTGACCGGCTTCAACCCTATGTTCCTGTTCATCGGCAGTTCGGTGAGCAACGACGCCACGGTAGCCGCCACGTGCGCCTGGGCCGGATTAGCCGCGTTGCGGCTGGCCCTGCGCCCGGATGCAACGCACCGTCGGGCGCTGGTGGCGGGGATTGCGTTGGGATTGGCCCTGCTGTCCAAATCCAGCGCGATAGCGATGGTGCCGGTGGTAGGCATTGCCCTGGTCATCGCCGCCCGGCGGACGCGGTCGTGGCCCCAATTGCTGAAACAGGGAACGTTGGCCTTTGGCGCGGCGGCGCTGATCAGCGGCTGGTGGTTCCTGCGAAGCTGGCAGTTATACGGTGACCCCCTGGGCGCGGTGGTGCACCAGGTGGCCTTCCGAGGGGGACGGACGGACCCGCTCACGCTCGACCGGTTGTGGCTGGAGCTCCGTGGGGTGGAGATGTCCTTCTGGGCAGTGTTCGGCTGGCGGTCAGTAGTTGTTGACGAGGCCATCTACCGCGCGCTCTTCGCCGTGGACCGTTTGGGACTGTTTGGCTTACTGATCCTGGCCCTGCGCCAGATGTGGCTCTGGGCAGGAGCCATGAGGCCCACCACGCAACGGGTTGCTCAGCTAAGGAAAGAACTGCTGGGCGAGCGACTCCCCGCCAACACGCTGACCGGCCTGGGTCTGTTGGCCCTGTGGAGCGGTGGGGTCTTCGTCGCCCTGCTGCGTTTCATGACGATGGTGCACGCCGAGCACGGGCGGCTACTGTTCGCCGCGCTGCCGGCCATCGCCGTGTTGCTCGTCTGGGGCTGGCGACAGTTTGTCCCTCGCCGCATGGTTGCGCTGCTCAGCGGGACGGTGGTCACGGGGCTACTGATCCTTTCCATGGTCTGCCTGGTGGTCTACATTATCCCCGTGTACGCCCGCCCACCGCAACTCGATCCGGCGGCGATAGAAGCTATTCCCAACCGGCTGGACGTGACCTTTGGCGGGCAGATGCAACTGTTGGGCTACCGGGTCGGCGCGGAGACGGTACAGCCCGGCGACACGCTGTCCGTGACCCTGTACTGGCAATCCGTGGCTCTGATGGACACCGACTACACGGTGTTCGTGCATCTGCTGGACGAAAACGGGATCGTCGTTGCTCAACGGGATACTTATCCCGGCCTGGGCAATGCTCCGACCAGCACCTGGCAGGTGGGTGAGGCTATCGCCGACACCTACCTGATTCCCGTCCCGGCCACGACCTACGCGCCCGGTCACGTGCAGATCGAGGTGGGTCTGTACGACCATCGGTCGCAGCAGCGGTTGCCTGTCTACGACGAAAGTGGCGCGCTGTTGGGCGACAGCGTGCGCTTTGCCAGGATCGAGATCGTCCCCAGTGCTGAAAGCGAGTGGCCCAACCCGCTGCGATTCAACTTCCAGGAGCGCATTGCCCTGGTTGGGTACGAGATAGACCGCCGGATGCTGGCCCCTGGTGAGACCGCGCTCCTGACTCTGTATTGGAAGGCTCTCGCGCCGCTGGACGAGGACTACGTCGTGTTCGTCCAGGTTCTACGCCAGGGTGATCAGCGCTGGGCGGGGGACGACAGCATGCCACAAAATGGGGCCGCGCCGACCTCCGGCTGGCAGGTGGGCCAGGTGGTGGCCGACGAGCACGAACTGACGTTTCCCCCTGACGCGCCGGAGGACGTGTACGACATTGAGGTGGGCTGGTACTCCGCAGCGACTATGCAGCGGTTGCAAGTATGGGACGAGAACGACCCCCGGCGCGAGGTGCGTTCGCGGGTGATGCTCAGTAAGATTCGCGTAGAGTGAGAAAAGGTAGATTCACTAGATGGGCGAAGGTCTCCTGACCGAGTCCCCTTCGCCTCGGTCGGGAGACCTTTGGTGAGCGGCAGACTCGCGTAGTGAAGTAATAGATCCGGCAACAGTCATCCATGGCCAGGCCACAGGGCCTGACGCAGGCTAACAGGAGGTGAACGATGGAGGGTCTAAAGTTCGATTTGGTGGAGAAAGCTTTATCTGAAGACGTAGCCGACGTATACTTTGCACGCACGCAGATCATACTGGCCCGCGAAGGACTGAACCCGGTAGTCACGATGGAGGTCTTTACTAACAAGGACGGCATCCTGTGCGGGATGCGCGAAGTCTGCTCGTTACTGGCGCGGGTGCTCCCCCCCTCAGCCGAGGTGTGGGCTTTGGACGAAGGGGAGAGCATGCTGGCCAAGGAGGTCGTACTACGCATCACCGCCCCGTATCAGAGCTTTGGCCTGTACGAGACTGCGTACCTGGGTATCCTGGCCCACGAGAGTGGATGGGCCACGGCTGCGCGGGAGTGTGTGATCGCCGCCGAGAGCATCCCGGTCATCAGCTTCGGAGCGCGGCACGTGCACCCGGACGTTTCAGCGCGGATGGAGTACGCGGCCATCGTCGGCGGGTGCGTGGGTTGCGCGACCCCGGCCGGAGCCAAACTGGCGGGCATCGCCCCCTCGGGCACCATCCCCCACGCTCTGATCCTGATCTTCGGCGACACGGTGAAGGCTACTCAGGCCTTTGACCGCCACATCGAGCCGGAGGTCAATCGCATCGCCCTGGTGGACACTTTCAAGGACGAG
>QMOE01000303.1 GCA_003648125.1 Chloroflexota bacterium | reverse complement strand
TTTCCTCAAAGTCTCTACTTTCAGCCCTGCTCCGTCCCAATATATCCCCATCACCTACGTCGAGCGGCCGGCCGCGCTAGCCGCCTTCGCCTGAGTTTGTCTTAAATCCGCCAGGATTGCCTCTGCCCGGTCGGGGCGGACGCTGCCTCCGGCGACCATCCGTTCCACCACCCGCGTCACCTCGTCTCCCGCTGCCCCGGCGGCGATGGCGACTTGCCGGGCGTGGAGCCGCATGTGGCCCCGCTGGATGCCTTCCGTCGCCAATGCCCGCACCGCCGCCAAGTTCTGGGCCAGCCCTACCGCCGCGACGATTTCCGCCAGTTCGCGCGCGGTCTGCACACCCATAATCTTGAGCGCCACCTGCGCCGTCGGGTGTACCCGCGTGGCCCCGCCGACGATTCCCACCGCCAGCGGCATTTCCAGCGTGCCGGTGAGATTCCCCTCACCGTCGCGCTCCCAGGTGCTCAGGCTGGTGTAGCGACCGGAGCGGGCCGCGTAGGCATGCGCTCCGGCCTCGATTGCCCGCCAGTCGTTCCCGGTGGCGAGCACGACGGCGTCCACGCCGTTCATAATGCCCTTGTTGTGCGTCGCCG
Organism: Chloroflexota bacterium; assembly: GCA_003648125.1. The sequence goes on along the minus strand of QMOE01000303.1, from coordinate 3,686 downwards.
CGCGGTACGAGTCGGCGGCGGCAAAAGCCCCGGCCTCGACGACCCCTCGCGCCACCTGCTCACCGGAGAAATCCCCGGTCGCCAATGATTCCAGCGGCACCGTACAACGCGCTCGCGCCAGTCGCCGGTCGGCCAGGTTAGAGAGAATCCGCAACAACACCCGCCCGCCAGTGATCTGCTCGATCCGGGGGGCCAGCGATTCGCAGGCGGTGTTGACCGCGTTGGCCCCCATCGCGTCGCGGCAATCAAAGATGAGATGCACTACCAGCATCGGCCCGGCGGGGGTTTGCTCCAGGACGCGCACCTGCAAATCGCGCGCCCCGCCGCCCAGCCCGACGATGACCGGGTCGGATTCGTCCGCCAGATTGAGCAGTTCATCGCGGGCAGCCAACAGACTGAACCGGGCCGCCCAGGGATCAGCGACGTCGAGCACCTGCAACTGGCCGATCATCTCCGGCGCGGTCGTGATTGCCCGGAACCCCCCGCCATCGCGGGTCAGTTTGGCAGCGAAGGAGGCCCCGGCCACCACCGAAGGCTCCTCAATGACCATCGGCACCAACACGTCGCGCCCGTTGACGACAAAGTTGACCGCTATGCCCAGCGGCAGGCTGTGCAAACCGACGACGTTCTCGATCATTTGATCGGCCCGCGTCAGATCAAGCCCCGCCGCGCCGCGCAGAACGGCGGCCTCGTCCTCACTCAGCGCCGCCCACCGGGCGACTTGTGCGACCCGTTCTTCCAGAGACAGATCATAGAATCCGCTCAGGCGAGAAGATCGGGTGGTCAATTCATCATTACGCATAGACAGCTACCCAATACACACTCAAGCCGCCGGAGAACGAAGCGCCCCGGCGGTTATAGTCAGAGTATACCACCAGGGGTCTATCAAAAACTATCAGGTTCGCCGTATTTTGGCAAACGTGTTATAATTGCAACCTGCTTTCAGTTGTTCAAGGGAGATAAATTGGATCTGATAAACCTGTTTAGCCTGGATCGCATCATCACGTTGGTGATCTTGTTTCTGACGAGCATGCCAATCCACGAATTTGCCCACGCCTGGACAGCCTACCAATTGGGGGACGATACGGCCTCCCTGCGTGGCCGCCTGACCATCAACCCACTGGCCCACCTGGATCCTATTGGGACACTGGCCCTGGTGTTTTTCGGCTTTGGGTGGGGCAAGCCCGTGCCCGTGGCCCCGTATCGCCTGCGCGGGAACCAACGCGCCAGCTGGGCACTGGTGAGCATAGCTGGCCCCTTCTCTAACCTGGTCCTGGCGATGCTGGCCGCGATTCCGTTTCGGATGGGGTGGCTGAATATCTATGCGAACAGTGATTCTGCTGTCAGCTTTGAGGGAATCCTGATCGAGTTTATGCTGATCAACCTGACCCTGATGGTTTTTAACCTGATCCCCATCCCCCCACTCGATGGCTCGCGCGTCTTGGCCTGGTTATTGCCGCCAAAGTGGGCCAGCGTGATGGACCAGGTGGAACGCTACGGGGGGATGGGATTGATGTTGGTTTTGTATCTGCTATCGAAATTTGGCATACTCAACCAGATCATCACCCCACTCATGTACTTTATGATCCGCGCCTTGTTGATCTATTGAAGCCAAGTATCTTGTCAATATCTTGGGGAACGCGACCTATCCTGGTCGCCAGATGCCAGCAAGATGCTGGCGTTCCTCCATCTCATCCCCATTTATTGAAAAGATACAAAGCAAAGAATGATCCAAACGATCCGCTACCGGGTGAGACAGTTTTTCCAAGCGCTGACGGCCCGGGTTTCGGACGCCGAGTTGGAGCAGGCAGCCCGCATCTTGACGCCAAAGTCGCTATCGCTGTTTCGCTCCATGGCAATTCAAGACCAACGTCACGCCCTGGACGTCTACCGCACGCTCCGCCGGGAGGGACACACGAATCCACAACTCCTGGCAGCGGCGCTGCTGCACGACGCTGGCAAGGCTGCCGCTCGACTGCCCCCGTGGCAGCGGGCGGTGATTCTGCTGCTGAAGCGATTCGCGCCGTGCTTATTGGCCCGCCTGAGCCGAGGCGAACCGCGCGGATGGCGTCGTTCGTTTGTGGTTCACGCCCGCCATCCAGAGATAGGGGCACGGCGGGCCGAGGAGGCCGGCTGCTCGCCGCTCACGGTCGCCCTGATCCGGCGGCACCAAGACCATCCGGCGGGCCGTCAAACCGAGGAAAATCAATTGCTGGCTGCGCTTCAGGCGGCCGACGATCTGAACTAGCAGGGAGGATTTGATGAGTTTCAAACGAGTTGCAATTATCGGCGCTGATACAATCAGCATCTCTATCGCCCTGGGGCTGAAAGAACAGGCAGACCCGCCCGATATAGTCGGCTACGACGCCAGATCGCTGCCGGCCAAGCTGGCCCACAGCCGGGGAGCCTTCGACCGGGTGGAACGCAAGCCGGAACAGGCGTGCCAGGGGGCCGACCTGGTCATCGTCGCCGAGCCGCTCCCCGCCATCCGCGAGACCTTTGCGGTCATCGCGCCCCACCTTGAGCCTGGCTGCCTCGTCACAGACACAGCCTGCCTCAAAGCTCCGGTGATGCGCTGGGCCGAGGAATTGCTGCCCAAGAACATCCCCTTCGCCGGCGGGCATCCCATTCCCAACCCCACCATCGTCGGGTTTGATTCTCTGGCGGGGTTGGATGAGGCCAGCGCCGATCTCTTGGTAGGGGCGCTTTACTTTATCACCACCCCCACCGGATTTTCCGATACAAACGCCATCGTCAGGATGATCGAAGCACTCGATGCCTGTCCGTACTTTATTGACGCCACCGAGCACGACGGGCTGCACGCCGGGGTCGAGGGGCTGCCCGACCTGCTGACCATCGCGTTGCTGCGTGCCACCATAGATACCCCCGGCTGGCAAGAGATGCGCAACCTGGCCGGGCGGCACTTTGCCACTGCCACCGAGATCGCAGACAGCGCCGCCGAGCGTCACACGGCCGTCTTCCTCAACCGGGAGAACGTCCTGCTGCGGCTCAACGTCATCCTGAGCGAATTGGTGCGTCTGCGCGATCTGCTCTCTCAAGACAACGCAGAGGCGCTCGAAGAAACTTTCACACTGGCCGCCGAGGGAAGGGAAAATTGGCTCCAAGAGCGCGAACGAGGCATGTGGACGAAGAAACCCGCCGTTGGCATGGAAGACATACCGACCATGGGGCAACAACTTGGGCAGATGCTCTTTGGAGGCTCCATGAGCCGCCGACTGAGAGAAACGGGCGACCGTTCCCGCCAAAAATAGTGCTACACCTTACCTCACCGGATTGAGCGCGTTGAACAAAAACCTCCGCATCTTGATGATTGCCCCCACATCGTTCTTCCTCGATTACGGCGCTCACGTGCGCATCCTGGAGGAAGTACGGGCGCTGCAAAAACTGGGGCATCGAGTAACCATCGTCACCTACTACATGGGGCGCGACCTGCCCGATATGGAAATCATCCGCACCCGGCCCACGCCCTGGCGCGCCGATTACGAGGTCGGTTCCTCGCGGCATAAAATCGCCTTTGACCTGCTTTTGGGCTGGACCGGGCTAAAGACCGTGCTGCGCCGCCGCTCTGACATCGTTCACGGTCACCTGCACGAGGGCGCCTTCCTCGGCTACTTTTTGAGCCGGCTGCAACGCATCCCGCTCGTGGCCGACTATCAGGGCAGCAT
>QMOE01000302.1 GCA_003648125.1 Chloroflexota bacterium | reverse complement strand
TGCCCATCGCCACCAACATCGCGACGGCCGACTTGATCATCTCGGACGAGGCGCTGTGAGTAGCAAGACCGAGACGCTGCCTCCCCACCACCGCTGGAACTTTGGGGCTTTCCTGATGGACTATGTCTGCTTCGGGATAGCGCTCACTTTCGCCAGTCTCAGCAGTGTACTACCTGCATTCGCCGGTCAACTGACCGATTCGACGCTCGTGATCGGGCTGGTTGGCACGGTCTTTAATGGTGGCTGGTTGTTGCCCCAACTGGCGGCCGCCCGCCTGGTCAACGACAAGCCACGCAAAAAGCCGTATATGCTCGTCGGCCTGGGTGGGCGGGCCTTGTGGTTGGTGATCGCGCTGACGTTGTGGGCCAATCTGGCCCGCTATCCCACGGCTATGCTGATACTGTTCTTTGTCTGCCTGGGCATTTTTGCCGCCAGTGATGGATTCTCCAGTGTGGCCTGGTTTGATGTCCTGGCGCGGGCCGTCCCTCTGAAGCAACGCAGTCGCTTGATGAGTGTGGGACAGGTCATCGTCGGGCTGGCGGGGATCGGGGTGGGGAGGCTGATAGGGCAAATCCTGACCAGCAGATCTTTCCCATCCAACTATGCGCTGATTTTCACACTGACGGGCTTGGTACTTGTGCCCTCGGTGGCCGCGCTGGTGCTGGTACGAGAACCGCCACAGGAAAAGGCGAACCCCCAGGCGCACAGTCGGATGAAGGGTGGTTGGCTGTCACTCCTGGCCGCCGACCCTGCTTTCCGCCGCTTGATGGTCTGTCGTGTCCTGATCGGCATGATGGAATTGGCTACCTCCTTCTACGTGGTGCATGCGTCCGATGTGTTGCATCTGCCTCAGAGTATCATTGGCAAATTTGTCACCGCCCAGACATTGGCCGGGGTGATCGCCAGCATCGTGATGGGCTTGGTCAGTGAGCGCTGGGGATCGCGGTACGTGATTCGCATCGGCAGCGCGGCGGCCATGCTGGCGCCGCTTTTTGCATTAGCGGCGCACCTGGCGGGCAGCGGCTGGCTGGTGCAGGCGTATCCTTTCGTCTACGTGATGCTGGGAGTCGTGGGCAGCGCGTGGATGATGGGCTTTTTCAACTATCTGCTAGAGGCCGCGCCGGAGGGGATGCGCCCGGCCTACGTCGGCCTGAGCAACACCATCATGGGGATACCGACGCTGGCGCCGATAGTAGGTGGATGGCTGCTGGGGGCAACTTCGTACACCGTGCTCTTTGGCGTGACGGCGGTGATCGTGGCGGTCGGATTCCTGTTCACCCTGAGCCTAAAGCCGCCCCGGCGGGCCGTGCTGGTGGAGGAGCAACCGTGAGCAGGCGGCGAGACGATGGTAGAGGCACGGCCTCCGCGCCCCTACGTACCGTGTTTCTCGTTGCGCTGATCGTCGCCACCGGCGTGGCGCTGTGGTACTGGCACGAGCCGCTGTGGACCCTTTTCAGCGACCAGGAGCGTATACGGGAGTGGATAGCGGGCTTTGGCCCCTGGGCTCCGCTGGTCAGTATCACGCTCAACGTGGCGCAGGTGTTGCTGGCGCCACTGCCGGGCCAGTTCGTGGGACTGGTGAACGGTTACCTGTACGGTGTGTGGCTGGGTCTTTTCTACAGCATGGTGGGGCTGGCGCTGGGAACGGCACTGGCGATGGTTTTGGCCCGCCGGTTCGGGCGACCACTAGTCGAGCGGTTGGTGAACCCGGAAAAGTTGGCGCACTGGGACCAGATCGCCGGCCGCCGGGGGCCGGTGTTCTTTTTCCTCGTCTTTTTATTCCCCTTTGTCCCCGACGACATTGCCTGTTTTTTGATCGGGCTCAGCCTGCTTGCGATCCCGCGTATGGTCGTGCTGGCTACGATGGGGCGGCTGCCGGGCGTACTCGTCTCCTGCTGGATGGGAGCCTACGCGACAGAGTTGCCGTGGTGGGCGTGGATTCCGTTGGGCGGCGGGGCGGCCGGGTTGGCCTGGGTCTTTTGGCGCTATCAGGCCCGGCTGGAGGGCCTGGTAGTGCGCCTCATCCAGCGATTGACAGGACGGCATAGATCAGAGACAGCAGGTAGGCAATGTGGGACGTAGGAGACGATTGTACTTGACACTCGGATAAAGCGTGATAAGATTTAATTGTTGAATTTTAGCCTACCGGTGGAGAGTGACTCGATGGAAGAAGGCAATTTCGAGATTGACTTGGTCACGCCGGGTATGTGCCGTCCGACAATCTGGAAGAGCGCAGAACAGGAGAGAGTCGATCTATGATGCCACTTTATCACTTTCTCATTCAGCAACTGCGGGAGGAACAGGACAATCTGGAACATGTCATCCGAGCCGCCTATCGCTCAATCGCTGGGGCAAAGCGTCACTCTGGAGACCAGGATATATACATCGACTCGGCTGCTCTGAACCTGCACGGTTTCTACAGCGGCGTCGAGAAAGTGTTTCTCTCTATCGCCGAGCGGGTAGATAATTCCATACCTGTAGGGTCACGCTGGCACACTGATTTGCTCAACCAGATGACTTTTGACTTGCCCAGCATCCGTCCACCGGCGTTATCCCGGGCGACAAGGAATGTGCTACACGAGTACCGCTCCTTTCGCCGCCTGGTGCGCAACGTATACACGTATAACTTGGATCCGGAAAAAGTGGCGGCACCGGTGGACCACATCTCCCCGACGTATGGGCGGCGGTGAAGGAGGATCTCGGGCGTTTCCTGACTTTTTTGGACGCCGTCGCACAGGCAGAGGTGGAGGAGGAGTAAAGAGAGATATGCACATAGGAGTCAGAATCCATTCTACAGCGGAGGTCTCTGAGCAGGCACAGATCGGCGAGGGTACCTCGATCTGGCACCAGGCGCAGGTGCGGAGTGGGGCGCGGATCGGGCGCAACTGCATCCTGGGCAAAGGAGCATACGTTGACGCCGGCGTCATTCTAGGAGACAATGTCAAAGTCCAGAATTACGTCTCCATCTATCACGGCGTCACCATTGAGGACGGGGTCTTTTGTGGCCCGCATTGTGTTTTCACCAATGACAAGCGTCCTCGTGCCATCAATGCCGACGGGTCGCTCAAGGCCGCTGACGACTGGGAGGTGTCTCCGACGTTGGTCAAGCGGGGCGCGTCCATCGGCGCCAACGCGGTCATCGTCTGCGGCGTGACCGTCGGAAAGTGGGCAATGATCGGCTCCGGCGCGGTCGTGACGCGCGACGTGCCCGACTATGGGTTGGTGTGGGGCAATCCGGCGCGTCTGCACGGCTTCGTCTGCCCGTGCGGACACCGCTTGGGAGAGGGGGACGGGGAGACGACAAGGTTGCAGTGTCCAGGGTGTGGTACCTGGATTGATGTACGGAAAGCAGACTTGGAGGAGGCAAAATGATACCAATCGCAAGACCACAGATCGGTGAAGCAGAGAAAAAGGCCGTCCTTGAGGTGCTGGACTCGGGGATGCTGGTGCAGGGGCCGCGGGTGAAGAGGCTGGAGGAGCGATTCGCGGAGGTGTGCGGGACGTGCTGCGCCATCGCCACATCGTCGGGCACGACGGCGCTGCACATCGCGCTCCTGGCTCACGACATTGGCCCCGGCGACGAAGTGATCACGACGCCGTTCACGTTCATATCCACGGTCAACGCCATCCTGTTCGTGGGCGCAAAGCCGGTCTTTGTGGACGTTGAGGAGGAGACGTTCAACATCAACCCGGCGCTGATCGAGGCGGCGGTCACTCCCCGCACGCGGGCTATCATGCCGGTGCATCTCTACGGCTATCCCTGCGATATGGACGCGGTGATAGAGATCGCCCGGCGGCACGATCTGGTGGTGATCGAGGACGCGGCACAGGCAGTCAGCGCGACGTACAAGGGCCGGCCGACGGGGAGTTTCGGCACTGGCTGTTTCAGTCTCTATGCGACAAAGAATATAATGTCCGGCGAGGGCGGGATGATCACCACCGACGACGAAACGCTGGCCGAACGCTGCCGTTTGCTGCGCAGTCACGGTATGCGGCGACGTTACTATTACGAATTCCTGGGCTACAACTTTCGCATGAGCGACTTGCACGCGGCCATCGGTCTGGCCCAGATGGACCGGCTGGAAGAGTTCACCGCCAAACGTCGGGCAAACGCGGCTTACCTCTCCGCGCATATCGAGAGCGTGGTCACGCCCCGAGTGCGCGAGGGGTACGGGCACGTGTGGCACCAGTACACGGTGCGGGTAGACGGCGGGCGGGACCGTGACGCGGCAGTGCGTCAATTGAACGAGGCCAGCGTGGGCACGGGTATCTTTTATCCGG
>QMOE01000301.1 GCA_003648125.1 Chloroflexota bacterium | reverse complement strand
TGTACTATCTGCACCATTGACCCCGATGCCCGCATCCTCTTGGCTGGACTGGCCCCCACCGTCGAGGCCGGCCCGCAAAATCTGAGTGATGTGCGTTACTTGGAGCAACTTTACCAGGCCGGCGCCGCTCCTTACTTTGATATCATAGTCGGCAAGCCCTACGGCTTTGACACCGGCCCCGACGACCGCCGGACCGACGAAGCGGTGCTGAATTTCTCGCGCCTGTTCCTGCTGCGGGAGGTGGCGGTCGAGTATGGCGACGCGGACAAGCCGGTCTGGGCCAGTCATTGGGGGTGGAATGCCCTGCCGCAAGGTTGGGCGGGTGCGCTCTCCGTCTGGGGCCAGACCGACGAGGCGACTCAAGCGGCCCGCACCGTTGCAGCATTGGGGCGGGCGCGGGCCGAGTGGCCCTGGGTTGGGGCGCTGATTTTGGAGAATTTTCAGCCCGCCGTTCCCCTCGACGACCCACGCTGGGGCTTTGCGCTGCTGGGGCCGGAGGGTGACCCTCGCCCGGTCTACGGCGCGGTAGCGGCTTGGGCTGCCGCGCTCCCCGATGCGGCCCCCGTGGGCGGCTACCAGGCGCAGAATCGTTGGGCGACCTACGATGGCGATTGGCGCGTGGGACCGTTGGGCGCCGATGCCGGCTCCGATAGTGATCGCGTCACCTTTCAACTCGATGGAGTATCCATCGCGCTGACCGTGCGGCGGGGGCCGTATCGCGCTTTCCTTTATGCGACGGTGGACGGCGAACCGGCCAACGCTCTCCCCCGCGACGAGGCCGGGCGTGCCTACGTCGTGCTCTACGATAGCAAGCCGTCCATCGCTACCGTTCCCCTGGCAACCGATCTTTCCCCCGGCCCGCACGTCGTCGAGATCGTGACTGAGCGCGGACAGGGTCAATGGTCGCTAGTGGACTGGCGCGTGGGGACCGGGCCGCTCCACGATGGCTATGGTTGGAAGATGACTGGGCTGGTTGTAACGGGGCTGGCGCTGGCGGCACTCTTGGCGCGTGATGCGCGGCGAGTGGGGTGGGGCGCATTGGGGCAGCGATTCCTCGCCTGGCCCGAATGGGCGCAGGCGGCGAGCATCGCAGGATTGACCTGTTTGCTCTGGGTTGCCGCTGGCAACACTTGGGGCTGCTCCTTACTCCTTACTCCCTACTCCCTACTTGGTTTACTGACGCTACCTGTATTGGTTGCTCTCTTCTCCCTGCGCCTCGACCTGGGATTGGTGCTGGTCGCCTTCACCGCGCCGTTCTACCTGCACCCTGGCAACATGCTCTATCGGGCGTTGAGCATGCCGGAACTGTTGCTAGTGCTATGCGGAATTGGTGGGATTGTGGCTTTGCGAACTTGTAGACTCGCAAACTTGCGAATCTCTCAACTCGATTGGGCTGTTCTTTTGCTAGTGCTGGCGGCGATGGCGGCGGGCGTGACTGCGGCTGACAAGCTGGCGGCTCTCTTTGAACTGCGCACCGTTTTTTTGATTCCGGCGGTTTACTATGTCTTGCTGCGGCTGACCAGGCTGGACAACCGGGCTAGATGGCGAGTCGTGGACGGGTTTGTGCTGGGGGCCGTCGCCGTGGCGGCCATTGGGCTGGCGCAGTACGCACTGGGGCGCAACGTTGTTCTTGCCGAGGGGGGGCTGCCGCGCCTGCGGAGCGTCTATCACTCGCCCAACAGCGTGGGCTTGTACCTGGGACGAGCGTGGCCGCTGCTCGTGGCCGTTGCGGTGTGGAGTGGACAGGGCCACCGCCGGCTGCTCTATGGATTGGCGTTGCTTCCAGTGACGCTGGCTCTGGGTCTTTGTTTTTCGCGGGGCGCGTTGCTGTTGGGGCTTCCGGCGGCGCTGTTGGTGATGGGCTGGCGAGCGGGAGGGCGCTATCGCTGGACCGCGCTGACGCTCGTCCTGGTTGGCATGCTGGCCCTGATACCGCTCCTGCGTGTGCCGCGCTTTGCTTCGCTCTTGGATCTGCGAGAGGGCAGCGCCTTCTTCCGAATCAAATTGTGGCGTAGCAGCCTGGCGCTCATCCGCGAGCATCCCTGGTTCGGCGTTGGGCCGGGCAATTTTTTGACCGCTTACCGCACCCGTTACGTGCTTCCCTCAGCCTGGCAAGAGTTCAATCTGGGGCATCCGCACAACATTTACCTGGATCACTGGACGCGGCTGGGGTTGCCGGGGCTGCTGGCGGGGGCGGCGGTACAGATTGCTTTTTGGCGCAAGATGCGGCAGCGACCCAAACGTGATGCGCTCGCATTGGGCCTCGCGGGTGGCATGGCCGCGCTGTTGGCCCACGGTCTGGTGGACAATACGTTGTTTTTCCCTGACCTGGCGCTGACATTTTTCCTGTTGCTGGCGCTGGTGCAGCCCAGCGAATTCAGGTATCTGCCTCGAAAATAGACTCAACTTTGTAGGTCACGCTTGTAGCGTGACGTATCAGAGTCGTCACGTTAAAAACGTGACCTACATTTTAGTTCTTGAGGGTGAGCCTGGTTCGTGATGACTGCTTTGTGATTACTTGGGCAATCCCGATTTGGACACGGAGAACTGGCAAAGATGGGGGTGATGTGAAGGAACGCCCGCATCTTGCTGGCATCTGGTGACCAAGATGGTCGCGTTCCCCCAAGATATTGAAAAAGATACGGCTTTTTGATGTCATTGCGAGCGTAGCGAAGCAATCTCCTGCCTTCAACACGTAAGCAGAGGTGGAGATTGCTTCATCACTCGTGCCATTTCAGTGGTGACGGTATGAGCCAGCCGGAGGGCGCGTAATCCATCGCTGCCCGGCACCTGGCTGGGGCGGTTCTCGCGCACGCAGTCCACAAAGTGACGCAACTCTAGCATCAGCGGCTCGTACATGGGGACGTGGATGCGCTCAATGACGCTTTCCTGACGGTACCTGGTGGTGTGGTGGTTGTCGAGATACTGCGGGAACGTCCGGCGATGAATCAAAACCGATTTATTCAACAGGTTGGCCTCGATGTAGGCTCCTGCGGCGATGACTTCGATGGCCCTGACCTTTTGCTCCGTCACCCGCGAGGCAAACACGGTAGCGATAGGCCCATCTCTGAAGGAGAGGTTAGCCACTGCGTGATCTATCGCGTTCGTGTTGACGGACCGCCCCCAGGCAGTAATCCCCTCTAACTCTGATCCGACCAGGTCTACCGCCAGGTCGAGGTCGTGGATCATCAGGTCACGGATGACGTCCACGTCGATGTTGCTGGTGTCGAAAGGACTCAGCCGGCGCATGTTGATGCCGATGAGGGTCATGCCTTCGGTGACGTGTTTCAATTCAGTGAAAGCTGGGTTGAAGCGTTCGATGTGACCGACTTGCAAGAGCAACCCGCGCTCGCTGGCTTTGTTCACCAGTTGCTGGGCCTGTTCGACGGTCTCAGCGATGGGCTTTTCCACCAGTACCGGCAGCCCGCGATCCAGACACTCGGCGGCCAGAGTATAGTGGGCGGGCGTGGACGCGGCGATGGTGACGGCGTCCACCTGGGAGAGCAAGTCGTGGTGATTGGCAAAGTAGGCGGTCTCGTACCGGCTGGCGACTTGGCGGCCATATTTCTCGTTGAGATCGGCTATGCCGACCAGTTCGACGCGGGGCAGGTTGGCGCAGACGCGGCAGTGCCGCTCGCCCATGGTGCCGATGCCGATGACGCCGATGTGTATGGTTTTCACGATCATTTCCTCTGGCAAAAGATTTGTATAGCCGCGCGCGGGCTACCTGTTTTTAAGTACCATCGGTAGGTACAAGAAGAACTCGTCGGGCGCACTGGCGCTCACCTTGATGATGAAATCTTGAGTGCTGGTCGCACCCGCCGTGTCTTCCGCTTGCAGGGTCACGGGCCAGTCGCCCACGTCGTTGTTGGTCGGCGTGCCGATGAGCGTCGCTGTGCCGTCGCCGTTATCGGTCAGGGTGAGCCAGGTGGGTAGGATCGGCGCGGTGATGGTCAGCGTGTCGCCAGCGTCCACGTCCGCGGCGACAATGTCATAGTTATAGGTCACGTCTTCAGTGGCAACGATGATCGGTGCGCTGGTAAAGGTCGGCGCGTCGTTGACGTTGGCGACGGTGATGGTAAAGGTCTGGGTATCGGTCAGGCCCGCCGTATCCCGCACTTGCAGGGTCACGGGCCAGTCGCCTACATCGTCGTTGATCGGCGTGCCGGTGAGCGTCGCCGCGCCTCCGCCGTTGTCGGTCAGGACAAGCCAGCCAGGCAGCGTCGGCGCGGTGATGGTCAGCGTGTCGCCAGCGTCCACGTCCGCGGCGACAATGTCATA
>QMOE01000300.1 GCA_003648125.1 Chloroflexota bacterium | reverse complement strand
TAGTACCATTATTAGTATCTTTGTCAAGGTGTGCAGTTGTGAATAGCTAACGTTGATTCATTTGGGTGCGTTTCATTTCGGTTAGAAGTAGGCGCGGTTTCCATACCGCGCGCTATGGAAAGCGCGCCTACCCAACTCATTTGAAACACACCCGATTCATTTTCATTGACTGGCCTGGCATCACCAGCGCCATCAGCACTGCCGCGATCAGCGCCAGCGCCGCGCCGAAGAAAAACGGCGCGGAGGGAGCCAGGTATCTCCACAGCAGTCCAGCGATGAGCGAGGCCGGAAAGTCCAAAATGCCCAGCACCGCGTTGTAGGTGCCGTAGGCCGTGCCGCGCAACTCTGGCGGCACAATGTCCGCTACCATCGCCTTGGTCGTGCCGTAGGCCAGTCCATAGTAGATGCCGTAGAGAACATACAACACCCAGATGTGCCAGCCCGCGCCCGCCAGCGCGAACCCCAGGTAGATGACCGCATAGACCAGCCAGCCGCCGACGATGAGCCGCCGCCGCCCGATGCGGTCGGAGAGAGAGCCAGCCGGGGTACTGATGAGGGCATAGATGACATTGAATGTAACCAGCATGCCCAGCACGCCGATGACGCTCAGCCCCCGCTCCTGCGCCCGCAGCACCAGGAAAGCGTCGGACGAGTTGCCCAGGTCAAAGATGCCAACGATGAGCATGAATAGCACGAACCGTTTGCCCAGGCCACGGAAAGAGATGCGCGGCCGCGCGCGCGTTTTCGTCACCGGTACGTCCCGCGCACCGACCGCCAATGAGAGCACCGCCAGGAACGCCGGGATCAGGCTGATGAGCACCACCGTCTGGAACGTGGGGCGATTCAGTTCGGTCGCGCCCTGTTGCGCCAGCCAGACCACGCCCAGCGCGACGAGCAACCCGACCACAGCCCCGCCGGTGTCGGCGGCCCGGTGCAGGCCAAAGGCCAACCCACGATGACGCTCGTCAATGGAATCGGCCACCAGCGCGTCGCGGGGGGCGGTGCGGATGCCCTTGCCCACCCGGTCGGCCCAGCGTACCCCGGCTACCGCGCCCCACGTGTTGGCAAAGTAAAAGAACGGTTTAGCCAGGGATGAGAGGGCGTAGCCGCCCACGGCCAGCCACTTGCGGGCCTGCAACTTGTCCGAGAGCCAGCCGGAAAAGACTTTGAGCAAGCTGGCAGTCGCCTCGGCCACCCCCTCGATCAAGCCGATGATGTCGGTCTTGACCCCCAGCACGTTGGAGAGGAACAGCGGCAGGATGTTGATCACCATCTCGCTGGAAATGTCCATAAAGAAACTGGTCAGGCTGACAGCCCAGACGTTGCGCGGCAGGGAGCGCAACCCGGCTCTCGACGTTTCATGTTTGACGTTTGACATTTCACGCCTCAACTTGATGCTGACACCAGGCATACAGCGCGTCGTAGATGGCGAGGCCGTGAGCCAGCCGCTTCGGGTCGGGGGTGTTCAGGTAGTGAAAGCCTTCGGCGATGGCGCGCACGCCCGGCGACTGGGGCGTGTAATCCCGGTCGGCGGTATCGGCCCCGTGGACGATGTCGGCCAGCAGCCGTAGCGCAGAGTCATCCTTCCCCAAATCGTACTCCCTGACCAGCACCTCAAAGGTACATTTGCCCTCGCGGTGGTCATATTGCCCCTGGCCCCTGGCGTCGTAGGAGATAGCTCCCTCCTGCTCAGCTACGGTCAGCACCTCGTCGGGAGGCACAAACAACAACTCGGCTTCGGGGTCAATGAATCGCTTGATCAGCCACGGACATGCCACCCGGTCCACCTTCATGTGCTCACGAGTCACCCATTTCATCAGTTTTCTCCTTTCACGTTTGACGTTTCACTTTTCAAATCCCGGCCAAACAACGCAAAGTAGGCCGTTCCCAACAAGCCAAAACCAAACGCGGTCAGCAGGTTCGTCGTCGGGGAGGCGATGGAGGCGACCGCCGTCAGCAGGCCGCGCCCAACCCCCAGGGCGTCGAATATCCGGCTGGCCGTCGCCGGATCCCACAACAGCGCACCGCCAAAAGCGGCCGCCGAGACAACGACGTCGCGGAGCAGGTAATACGTCCCAAAAGTCCCGGCCTTCTTTCCCTCCGGGGCCAGGTCTATGATCAGCGCCTTACGCGTCGGCTCGCCAAACTCTTTCATTCCCCGGATGACGAACGCCGCGACCATCGCCCAGAACGAGCGCGAAAGGAGCAGCGCCAGGGGAAAGAGAGTAAAAAAGCCAAATGTGGCGACGACAAACGGTTTCTTGGTGTTTTTATCGGCCAGATAGGCGACCGGAATGTAAATCAGCATCGCTGTGACCATCTCGACGGCGGTCAATATGCCAAACTGGAACGGGGTGATGCCGTGAATGTTCACGCACCAAATCACGGCAAAGGCGTAGGGAATCTGCTCGCAAAAGCGCACCAGGATGTCGGATACCAGCAGGCGGCGCAAATTGGGGCTGATCAGCTTGAGCGTGTGCAGCGGGTTGCTCTCCGCCTGGCGGCGCTCCCGCCCGTCATCCTCAATCATCACCTGTTGCAGTGCCAGTGAGACTCCTCCCAGCACCAGGGCGACCACGAACGCCAATCGCACGCCGTCTTTCTCGCCGAACCAGCCGATCATCAGGCCGCCCAGCAGCGGCCCCAGGGCCATCGGGATGCGCCGCACCAGGGAGTGGAGCGAGACACCCATCGTGCGCTTGCTCTTGGGCAAGACTTGGGAGACCATGTCCATCGTCGCCGGCAGTGAGATTGCCGTCCACGAGAGAAAGAAAACAGCGCCGACTATGACCGCCTGCCACACGGGAAAGATGATGACGATCCCGTATCCCAGCATGGCGATCAGGTTAAAGAGGATCAACGCCCGTTTGTAGCCGATCCTGTCGCTGACGTAGCCGCCGGGGAAAGAGTACAGCGCGCTCAACAGATTGTCCATCCCGTTCAACAGCCCCACTGAGAGCGCACCGCCCCCCAGGGCGACCAGGTAGATGGGCAGGAATCGCTCGGCCATTTTCTCGCCCAACCCTACCAGCACGACCATGGCGAGCAGCACGAGCATGTTTTTCTTCAGGCCCAAAAAGCCGGTTATCGCCTGGCGCAGTTTCATTCTCCAGTCTCCAGCACCTCGGCCACCAGCTCCGCCAGGTGTTCGCGAGCATCGGTCAGCGCGGCCTCACCAGCCGGCGTGATGGTGTAGTAGCGCCGCTGTCGCCCTTTCACCACACACTTCTCGCTGGTCAGATACCCCTCGCTTTCCAGACTGTGCAAAGTGGGGTAGAGCGTGCCGGGGCTGACGGTGTACCCGTGGCGGGCCAATTCCTCCATCAACCACAGGCCATAGACCGGTTCCTGGCCCGCATGGTGAAGGATGTGGATTTTGATAAAGCCCAGAAAGAGATCTCGCAACATAATATCGGCTCTCGTTATCGGATAACGATATTATAGTCCAAATTAGCCGAGTGTCAAGCGGTTGTGGAATGAAACAAGCGAGAAACCAGGTTTTTAATAAAAGACCTGGTTTCAAAAAAGCCACGGCTGCGGTTTATTTCTATTATGCGGCGCTTGTGCCTCTGGTCAGCACCTCACCTCCTGATACAAATCATCCAGTCGCTATCTGTCCCTTCGATGCTCAATAATTCTAACCCCAGCGCCTTGACCGCCATCGGAATCTCTTGCTTAGAAGCCGGGTGTGTGCCAATGATCTCGACCACGTCGCCCGGATTGGCCTGGCGCAATGCTTTGCGTGTCTCTACGAGTGGCACGGGACAACTCTTCCCCCGGCAATTGACTATGATGCTTGCTTCGACCACCGGACACTTGGCCTCCCGGGTATCCACCTTGATCTCGGGCATCTCTCCACCTCACTCTGCAAACTCTACAATTACCTGCTCCACGTCCCACAGAGGCTCGATTTTCTCCACAACCTCCTCGCGGATGTTGGCGGCGAACTGGTGATCCTCCGGCAGATCAATCACTACCCTTACTTTCCCCACGGCAACCTCGATCTCCCTGACCAGTTTGGTGCGCACCAGGTCCAACCCTGCCACCGGGTTCATCACCCGCCTCAAGCGTTTGCGCACGATCTCAACCGTCGTGGGTTTGCGCTCCTGTACCAGGCCGTGACGTTCTTCATAGTTTTCGATGGCCGCCCGCAGCCCGTCCACTGCCAGTACCGAGCAGTGGGTTTTGATCGGGGGCAGGCCACCCAATTCATCGGTCGCCTCTTTCCAAGTGATTTGCTTCGCTTCCTCTAACGTTTTGCCCTTGGCCATCTCGGTGATGATG
>QMOE01000299.1 GCA_003648125.1 Chloroflexota bacterium | reverse complement strand
TTGGCCGCGCCATCAGTTACCTTGCGCGTGACAAATTCCAGTCCCCGCCGGGGGGACTCGTGATTGAAGAGTATGCCGGAGGTCGCGTGCAGGCCATAAGACTCGCGGTAGTTGATGGTGATCCAGTGACCGTAGACCTTGGCGACGCCATAGGGACTGCGAGGGTAAAAGGGCGTCTCCTCGTTCTGCGGTACCGGGCGCACCTTGCCAAACATCTCGCTGCTAGAAGCCTGATAAAAGCGGATACTGGTATCCACCGTTCGGATAGCCTCTAGCATGCGGGTGACTCCCAGCGCCGTCACGTTACCTGTAAAAACCGGCTGCTTCCACGAAGCAGGGACGAAAGACTGAGCAGCCAGATTGTAAACTTCTTCTGGGCTGTGTTCCTGCAGGATAGAGATCAGTGACCCTTGATCCAGCAGATCGCCCGAGACCAATGTTATCTGGTCCTGAAAATGGCTGATGCGGGAAAAATTGATCGTGCTGCTGCGTCGCGCCATCCCGATGACCTCATACCCTTTTTCCAGCAAGAACTCGGCCAGATAGGAACCATCCTGACCGGTGATACCTGTGATCAGTGCTTTTGGCATTAAATCCTCCTAACCTGCACGATTCGTAAAGTATCTCTCTGGTACATGTTGCAACAGAATTGCCTCTAGCATATCCAAATGTTGCAAATTGATAAAATAATGGCAGTGCTCTACCAGTCGTTCCAGATCGCGCCTTCTTGCCAGCCAGCCGCCGCCGTCCACGAAATTCACAAAGGCTCTGTTCTCTCCGTAACGGCTGTTTAGATGACAAATCTGTTCATAGGCAGAACGCATATCTTTTGCTTTTGTGGTTTGACCACTGCTCGTTGTTTCCTGGAAAGAGCTCATAATAACTACCCAGGGATCATCGGTGTCGGGCACGGCGAAATCTAAATCCGTTTCGATAATCCTGGAGCGCCCCTTGCCATAGCCTATGCCGTATTTGGTTGTGATTTCTTCCAACTTTTCTCGTATTCTCCCCTCAACCCTATGTCCCTTCCTGGCCCCATAAGTACCAATCAACGATTTCTTGTAGCGTATACGTCTGGCCGCCAGCGAACTGCCTTTGATCTCACGATAGTTGAGCATATCCAGATAATAGATGGGAATGTACCGTTCAAGTTCCTTATCTCTTTTGCCGTCAACCAGCAATTCGGCGATCAGATGGGCAAAATCCGGCTCACGCGCGACCTTGCTTTTGATTTTGCTTACGCCCCATTCGCGGTCAAAATCATCTGGGATGCGGCGCAATTTGCGCAACAACGAGATGATGCGCATAAATTTTTCTTCGGAAAGCCCAATGTCTTTCAGAATTACATCCAGTGCGTTGTCCTTCTGGCTTAGGAAACTGGATATGTCGGTTATGCTTATTTCCGCCGTCTCCGATACGCGATGATTTTGCGCTGTCTCTAGCAAAGATTCTACTTGGGCCTCAATCTCCTGTTCAAGTTCTTCATCCACAAGGAAAATGGTTGAGCTATCCCAGGCTTCCTGAAAAGAGATTTTGCGCGCCTCTATCACAACCGTACCTCCAATTTAGCGGCTTTCAGCGCTTTGCCCCACGTCGGGAACAGGTCGAAAAATAATTTCAAGTCATACTCACTCATATCACGCACGTCATCTGGTGTTGGCAAACGGCCCAATTTTACCGCCATGTCGCGCAGCTCCAGTTGTAGTTCTTTCTTGGTGTACTTTTGATGCGGTTTGTGTATACTCTTTCGTTCCACGTAACCATTTTGCTCTACTTGAGCGATTTTCTCCCTCGTTATCTGCACGTAGCGCTCGTCGATCTCGATTCCCACGTAACGCCGCCCCAATCTGGCAGCAGTGACCGGCGTCGTGCCCGCGCCGCAAAGCGCGTCCAGCACCACATCCCCCTCGTTTGTGGAGAGGCGGATGATACGCTCCATCAACGCATCCGGCAATTGGCAAGGATGATAGTCCCGATCCCGTTTGTGCTTGATGCGGTGAATATCCCACCAGATGTCGGTCAGGGCCGTTTTGTCGTCAACCCCGGCAGCTTTGCGTTTGCGAATACACGATTGGCGCAGACAATAGTAGCGGGCATCCAGCTCTCCTACCTGGTTGTAATTGAAAGTAAAGTCCGTGGGATGTTTGGTGTAGAACAACAATCCATAGTGAGCCGGCATCAGTTTGCCACGTGGCTCGGACAGCGCGTCCCACACGATCCAGTTTTGAAAATAGAGCCGGCGGTTGAGAAACATAGCGTGATACATTGTCCAGCGCGGCAGGTTCAGCACGTACAGCGAGCCGGTCGGCTTTAGCACCCGCACGTACTCTTGCAGCCAGGCGTTACACCATTTGATGTATTCCTCACCCGCTCGCTCGTCGTCGTAGACGTGGTACGCCTTGTCCAGATTATAAGGCGGATCGGCAAACACGAGGTCTATCGAGTTGTCGGGATAACGCTTCAACACCTCTACTGCGTCGCCGCGATGAATGATGTTGAATAACTCGTCGCCTACCTCGTTCGGCACGTCGCTATACATCGCCTCCGGTTCTAGAAAGCCGGATAATTTGTACTGGACGGCCGGCTCCGCCACGACATCATCGGCGACAATGCCTTCCTGGGGACCGATAATACCATTGACCCCACCAGCGGGTAACTGGATACCTGCGCGTCGAAACAGATCAGGCTGGTTGCTCTCTGACTGTGTCCCAAAATCCAACATTTGCAGAATAGCGTTGAGCGCGGGCGTGGAAAGACGTGTGTAATTGTCGGCCGTTGGCAGATACTTCCACACGTCAGAGATGACATAGCCATCAGGGTGCATCAAATGCGCTTTGCCGCCCCAATCCTTGAGCGTCCTTTTACAAAAAGCGCAATGCTGATGGGGAAAACGTGTCCGCTTTACATTGAAACGCCCGTTGCCTTTGGTAAACAAAAGCACTGCCGCGTGAACCGAGGGCAAACCGCTATCTCTGCGTTGGAGCGTTGACTCGATAGCAATCCAATACTTGAAATTCAGATAGCGGTCGAGGTAAACACCCAACTCTGGCAGATATTCGGGGCGACCCTGCGCAAAGAGCACCCCTCCGTTCCGCAACACTCGCGCACACTCGGCCAGGGAGGCTGTTAGCCTATCCGTATTGAGCGGCTCAAGCGCGGCAGTGACGACTACGATAAAGTCGAGAGAGTTGTCGCCTGTCTTTCTTAGCGTTTGGTCAAAACTCTTTTTATCTGGATACGCGATGCCCATGCTCGCCTACTTGCCCCCGCCAATACTCTAACGTATCCCGCAACGTCTGCTCGAACGGAATCTCTGGCTCCCAGCCGGTCAGACGGTGGAACTTGAGCGCGCTGCCATAGACCTCCGGCACGTCCACGGGCCGGTAGCGGGCCGGGTCCCGCTCGACGCGTATCTCTGCCTGAGAATAACCCAAGAGCGTGTCCAACAACCCCTGGATGGACTGCGCCTTCCCCGACGCCAGATTATATACTTCCCCCGCTTCGCCCTGGGTCGCTGCCAGGTGATAAGCCCGCACGATGTCCCGCACGTCGCTAAAATCGCGGGCTGCGGCCAGATTGCCGACTTTCATCACCGGCTCCTGCTGCCCGGCCTCGATACGGGCGATCTGGCTGGCAAAGGCCGGGACGACGAAACGGGGCGATTGACCCGGCCCGGTGTGGTTGAAAGGCCGTACCCGCACGACCGGCAATCCATAGGCCAGGTGATACTGAAGCCCCAAAAAGTCCTGGGCCACCTTGCTCACTGCGTAGGGATTGTTGGGCCGCAGTGGACTTTGCTCTGTCTGGGGCAACTCCTCCGGCCTCGGCGCGCCGTACTCTTCGTTCGAGCCGATCACCAGCACCCGCACATCGCGCCCCGATTGCCGCACCGCTTCCAACAAGTTCAACTCTGAGCGGATGTTGTTCTGCAGCGTGTCCCACGGATCCGCAAAGGACGTGGGGACAAAGGCCTGAGCAGCCAGATGAAAAATATAGTCCGGCTGCGCCGCGTCAAAAAGCGCCCGCGCGCCCCCCGGATCGCACAGGTTGGCGAACTTTAATCGCAGGCGCGGCTCCTCCGGTTGAGATTCGACCGGGTGGGGATAGACCGTCCCCAGCAACTCCCAATCGGTATGCGCTAACAAGTAAGCGCACAGATGCCCCCCGACGAATCCACCAGCTCCGGTAACAAGTGCTCGCAATGCCTTCCTCCTCAGTGGAAAAGATTATACCGCACTTTTCCGTCACCGCCAAACGCCGCTGTATCTGCTCCGAAAGCACCCTCAAC
>QMOE01000298.1 GCA_003648125.1 Chloroflexota bacterium | reverse complement strand
CGGAAACGTCTAGCGGGAAATGAGGGACTCGATTTCGTGGATTAGGAAAGGTAGATTAGGAGCCACAAAACTCAAATCGGGTGCGGGGATGCGATGATGCTTGATATCGGGAGTGATATGCTTGTGATGGGGGTGGCTGCTCGCCAACGCAGGGTCGCGCGGATGGGGCTGCGAATCGTACCAGTATAATTTTTCACCACCGCGCCAGGTCTCGTAGCTATAACCTTCGATAACGATCGGCCCAGCGTCCCACTTTAGTCTCTCATAGATGCCCATCCGATATTCGTTCACGAACATCAATTCACCGCTCAGTTCAGCAAACAGACGCCCTCGGCGGATTATGATCAGGGTCGAGCTTACAACAGATGGAAATAATTGTTGCAGTGTGTAGATGAAACGTTCGTATTTACGCAGGGACGAAAATGGATTCATGGTGGGCCATTCTGGCGATCATACTGACTATGGAATCAGTTTCGTCTCGCAGTGGGGCAATAGCGGCCATATATTGCTCTCGCCGGCGCAGCCACAGTTTATACGCGCTGGCCCACGCCGTCCAATCTCGCACCCAAGAATCATCAGGAGGTTCCTCACCGCTTATATATGCCTCGTAAAACATCTCCGAGAGCACGTTATACTTGCGCTCATAGGAACGCAACTCGTCCGCAAGGATATAAATATCTTGGAGAATATCATCAAGAGTCATATAGAACCTCCGTCCTACTCGATCCGTGCCAGATTTGAATAGACTCAATGACATTCTACATTAGATTGACCGGTGCGTCAAGTAAAAACGCGGAGCGATGATATGAATGATTGCGCTGTCCAAGTTACCAACCTGACCAAGCGGTTCGGCGGTTTTACCGCTGTGGATGGCGTGACGTTCAACATCCAGCGCGGCGAGATATTCGGCTTCCTGGGCCCAAACGGCGCCGGCAAGACGACCACCATCCGCATGCTGCTCGGCCTCCTGCGGCCCACTGCGGGCCAGGCTAGTGTGCTGGGGTACGACATCGTGCGCCAGTCGGAAGAGATCCGCCGCAACATCGGCTACATGTCCCAGCGGTTCAGCCTCTACAATGACCTGACCGTGAGCGAGAATCTGGATTTCTATGGCCGCACCTACGGCGTGCGCGGTGCGCAATTGCGTGAGCGCAAGCAGTTCGTTGTCGAGATGGCGGGGCTGGAAGGGAGGGAGCGAGAACTGACGCGCAACCTCTCCGGCGGCTGGAAGCAGCGACTGGCATTGGGGGCGGCGATCTTGCACCAGCCGGAGATGCTCTTTCTGGATGAGCCGACCGCCGGGGTGGATCCCATCTCCCGCCGGGCCTTTTGGGACTTGCTCTACGATCTGGCCGAGGGGGAGACGACGATTCTGGTGACGACCCACTATATGGACGAGGCGGAGCACTGCCAGGACCTGGCCTTTATCCACAACGGGCACATCATTGCCCAGGGAGCGCCGGCGGAGATCAAGCTGGATAAAATGCGGGGACAAGTATTGGAAGTTGACTGCACGCAGCCGGACGTGGCAATTGGTGTCTTGCAGCAGTTTACTTCCCCCCCCACTGAGCTATTCGAGGAAGTGGCGCTATACGGCGCGCTGATCCACGTGGTGGCCCAAGACGTCGTGGAGCACGAGTCCCGCATCAGGCAGGTGTTGGCAGAGGTCGGCGTTCAGACGCGAGCTATAGACGTCATCGCCCCGTCGTTGGAAGACGTTTTTATCTCCAACGTGCGGAATAGTGTAGGGAGTAAGGAGTAAGAAGATGAAACGAGAGAAGATAATTCCAATTACCATCATCGCCGTGGTTGTCATCGTTATGGTGGCGGCAGGTGTCTACTTTGCCGTGAACCCGGCCGCCTGGCAGCAGGTGTTGGCGCAAATGGACATTGCCACACCAGAGGCGGGCGGCATGATGGCCTCCGGATTCATCGAGGCGGAGCAAGTCTCCATCTCGCCGGAACTGGGGGGGCGCGTGATCGAGTTGCTAGCGGACGAGGGAGACGAGGTCCAGGCCGGGCAAGTGTTGGTGCGGCTAGACGCGGCGCTACTGGAGGCTCAGATCGAGGTCGCCCAGGCCGGGTTAGACGTGGCCCAGGCAGGATTGGCCCAGGCCCAGGCCGGCGCCCGCCCGGAGCAGATCCGGCAAGCGGAGGCCGATCTGGCCCAGGCCGAGGCCGGCCGCGACGGAGCCTACCAGGCATGGCAGGACATCATCGTCATCCGCGATGACCCGCAGGAGTTGGACGCTCAGATTGTTCAAATGAGGGCGCAGGTCGCCGCAGCCGAGGCCGCGCTGGTTCAAGCCACGGCAATGAAGGACGCGGCCGAGATCGGCAACAAGGCTTATCAGGATGGAATGGATGAAATGGCGAAAGCGAGAGAGCAAATAGAGGAAATTCCCGAACCTTACCGTCCTTCTCTGCCGGGCCTGCCCCTGGACTTTCACCTCCTCCCCAACGCTTACTGGAAATCCTGGGTGGGCGTCAACACCGCCCAGGCCGGGCTGGATGGGGCACGGGCGGCGTTGAACGACCTATACGCGATGCGGAACAATCCCCAGGCCCTGAACGCGCAAGTGAGCGCAGCCGAGACGCAGCACCGGGCCGCCGATGCCGCCGTCCAGATGGCTCAGGCGCGGGTGGACGCGCTGCGAGCGGGAGCCGCCGATGAAGAAATCGCCATCGTCGAAGCGCAGGTTCAACAGGCTCAGGCCGCGCTCGACGCGCTGCTGGTGCTGCGCGACAAATTCATCATCAGTGCGCCGGTCGGTGGCTTGATCCTGGAACGCAACATCCACGAGGGAGAACTGGCCGCGCCAGGGGCCACCCTGCTCACGCTGGGTGACCTGGACAAGGTGACTCTGACCGTGTACGTGCCGGAGGACAAGCTGGGCCAGGTCTACCTGGGCCAGGATGTGCAGGTGCGCGTGGATAGTTTCCCAGAACGCACGTTCATCGGCACTGTGACCGCCATCGCTCACGAGGCCGAGTTCACGCCGCGCAACGTCCAGACCCAGGAAGAGCGGGTGAACATGGTCTTTGCCGTGGACGTGGACATTCCCAACTCTGATCACGCGCTCAAACCGGGCCTGCCCGCCGACGCAGTGATCATCACCGAGGAGCAATAACAATGAACAGATCCCAAATCATAACCCCCAAATCGGTCATAGGGCGTTGGTCATTGACCATTGGTTTACTGACTCTCATCCTGCTGGCAGGGTGTGATAGCAACACTGCCGATGGCCCCGTCGTCGCCTCCGGTTTTATCGAGGGAGAGCAAGTGGCAGTGGCGGCCGAGACATCGGGGCGCATCGCCGAGATGTTGGTGGATCGGGGAGACGCGGTGCAGGCCGGCGACGTGCTGGTACACCTGGACGATACGTTGCTCCAGAACCAGCGCTTGGAGGCTGAGGCTGGGCTGGCCGCCGCCCGCGCCAACCTGGCCCACGTACTAGCCGGCGCGCGTCCGGAGGAAATCACCGCCGCACAGGCAGCCCTGTCCCAGGCCCAGGCCCAGCTAGACGGAGCGGCACAAGCCCTGATCGAGGCCCGGGACGCAATCAGCAACCCCCTTTCGCTCGACGCCGAGATTGACGGGGCGCGCACCCAGGTGAACCTGGCCGAACAAAACGTCGAGATGACCAGGGCGAGTCTGGCAGAGACAGAATTCCTGCGCAACTATTACGCCCCCCAGGGAGGGGACGTGGAGCGCACCTGGAACCTGCAACTACAGGCATCGCAAGCGGCGTTGGCGCAGGCCCAGGCGGAACTGGAAGGAGCACAAAATTATCTCAATACTCTCCTCGCCACCCGCGCCAAGCCACTCGTGCTCGAGGCTCAACTTCACGCTGCTGAGATGCAGCAAAGCCTGGCCCTGGCCCAGGTGGACGGGGCGCAGGCAGCGCTGGACGAGCTAGAGGCCGGCCCGACCGAGGAAGAGATCGCCGTGGCCGAGGCCCAGGTACGAGCGGCTGAGGCGGGCGTGGGCGTGATTGATGTGCAGATTGACCAACTCACGCTGACCGCCCCGATGGACGGCGTCGTCACCAGCCGTAGCAGTCAGGCCGGAGAGACCGCCGCCGCTGGCGCGCCGCTCTTGACCATTGCTAACCTGGACGAGGTAACGCTGGTCATCTACATTCCCGAAACTCGCATCGGACAGGTGCAGGTGGGGCAAAAAGTCGAGGTGCAGGTGGATTCATTCCCGGAGCGCGTGTTCACGGGCGAGGTGGCAAACATCGCTGGTGAGGCCGAGTTCACGCCGCGCAACGTGCAGACGCAGGAGGAGCG
>QMOE01000297.1 GCA_003648125.1 Chloroflexota bacterium | reverse complement strand
CATTGCCTGAAGCTGACTCCTGGGGAACCGAACTGCTTGCAGTTGCCGGGCATGATAGCATAGTTTCGCAAAGTCAGCCAGGCTATAAGGCCGTTGAGTCAGCCGATAGCGCCAATCCTTCGGTGGTTTCAGGGCAAAGGAACGATCGGTTAATGCCTCATCACGCAACCATTCCAGGTCACGGCTGCCGACGGCTGTTATCACTGCAAAGTCCAGAGCGCTGCCCCCCACTTTCTTAGCACTCTTGAGTAGGGCAGCCGCCAGGTCGTGCATCGCATAGATGGGAAAGCGAGCGTGGGCCAGCACCAGCCCGAGGGACAGCGTTAGGTCATGCGGAGCATGGCGCTCGTAGCTGTCAACGATGTCCAGTGCTACACTAACGGCCAGGTCACCAGCCGTTACCAGCATTAGATCGTCGCCCCCCATCAACAGGATTTCAAAGGGAGCTATCTCCCGTCTCCGCACTGAGCGGGGTTGGGCTTGACGCCGAAGTGCCTGATGAACAACATCACGGATCAGCTTGTCTGCCTTGTCAGCGAATTCAGCGTACTCGTCCCGCGTTTTTAATGTCTCCAACTTCTTGCCCATGCTATTGACATCGGCGTAGAGAAAGCCAACATACCCCGGTGGGCTGGAGACAGCACCAATGTCATCCAGATCAACGGGGAGTTGCTCGTCCCGCCAACGATGATCGCCAGCCTGACGAGCAGCCCCCAGAAAACCCGGCCGGTCTGTCCGCCCTACCCCTTGCCAGAAGACATTGCGCTGCGGCTTCCCTTTCTGGCGCTTAATCCGGCATGCCTTGCAGATGAATTGGTCGCCGTCCGCGCAACTGGCCGGATGCTGTCCGCAGGCATCACAAATACGGAGCCAGGGAGTCACTGGCACGCGCGCCTCACGGGGCTTTTCATCCTTCACCTGCCGGAGTTCGATAGCCGCTTCGCGGACCTGCTCACCAAAAGGACGATTGGGATCATAAAGTATATCGGCCCCGCTGATAGTCGCTGTTACCGTCTCTCGCCGGTAGAGTGCCTCTACAGCGGTGATGATGTGTTTGATTTTGACATCGGTCGTTGGTGCTACAGCCAAAGCAGACCCCCCGTTGCAGTACACCACCGTGGCCGAAGGGCATACATCATGGATTGTCTCCTCAGTCTTCAGCAGGTTCAATTCCTCCAACAGCGCACTGGCCCCGCGTATCTCGGTCAATCTGCCAGTGGCGAATACGTAATCTTTGATACGGTCTGTGTCAAAGGCGATCAGGGATTGAGTCATGGCCAAATCCTCCACTTTGCCGGGTCGAATGCAGCCCCCCAATTCAAGTCCCCCATAGTCCCATCTGCTGGACCATTCCTTCTCCCCAACAGCGGCGTCACCGTCTCCAAC
This sequence comes from Chloroflexota bacterium, assembly GCA_003648125.1. The sequence continues at coordinate 2,915 of QMOE01000297.1, read as the reverse complement.
CTCACGCTCAGACTTAGCATTCGTGCACCTCCTTTCCGGTTTCCTTAGCTTAGCATAGTGTACTATAATATGTCGACTTCCTCATCAGAGGACATTCCGTTCTGATTCAGAGAGATCTCTGATGTTTTCCCTCGCGGTCTGCGTTATCATTAGGCTGTCTCAGCGAAGAACAACCCGAACTTGTCACGTAAAAAATGATAGTCCAGCCAAGCATCCTCCGGCACGTCCCAGGCGTTGCGACATTCACCCAGGATCACCGTCTTGTGGCTGTCCACCGTCTTCAACGAGATGCACAGGCTCTCCGCCACCTGCTGTGGATTCTGGCCGGCGGCAAAGGCGCGCAGCACGTCCAACTGGCGCGATGTCAATCGCTCTACCACTGCCCGGCAGCGCGCCCGGTCGGAGTGACTCAACAACAGAGTCTGGGCCGTAACCACCTGCGCTGGCGTCCCCTGGGCCAACATCCGCAGCGCGGGAAAGTACGCCCCCCACGGAACAAGCGGCACCTGGATCAACCGCACCCCGTCCTCCGGACGGGCGTGCATAATCGCCCCGTCCCGCGCACGGGCCAAAAAATCGCGCGGTGTGTACATATGCCACACCCGATCGTAATGGTCGAAAATCAACATCGCCGCCGACAGCGCCAGCAACCCGATCATCCGCCGGCCCCCGGCCAGACACAGGTGCACCCGCCATCCCTGCGACTTGAGCGTTTCCAGCAACTCGTGCACCACCTGCCAGGTTGCTACCGCGTCCGCTTCCTGCCGGATATCCACCAGCGGACGGGTCTTATCCCGGATTGCTATGTGCCGGAAGCGACAGGGCCGGCCAGCGTGGGCGTAGAAATCATCGGCAAACTCCTGTCCCAACTGGATCAACGCCCGCTGCACCCGCACATCCTCCGGCGAGAGATGCAACACTACCACTTGCTCGATCTCTTCCCCCTGGGCCAGCAGCGCATCCAACGCGAACGTGACCACTTGGGCCTGGCCACCCAGCGTGCTGAGCAATACGCTTCGAAACCCTTTCATACGCATCCTTTCCAAGAGGTGTACAGATGGAACTCTTTCCCGCTATTCTAATTGGCGGCCCTCCCCACATGGGCAAATCCGTCTTGACCTACAGCTTGACCCACGCCCTTCGGGAGCGAGGCATCCAGCACTACGTCATACGCGCCTATCCCGACGGCGAAGGAGACTGGGCCAATGAAAGCGACCAAAAACTGGTACGGCGCATCCGAATCAAAGGGCAGGGAATTCCCCAATGGGTGGACCGTATCTGCCGCGACATCGCTGCCCGCCACCTTCCCCTAATCGTGGACGTCGGTGGACGTCCGACCTCAGACCAGGAGCGCATCTTCGATTGCTGCACCCACGCCATCCTGCTCACCAGCGACGAGGACACTCACAACGCCTGGCAAGCTATGCTCGCCCGCCACGGCCTGATCCCCCTGGCTGACCTGCACTCCCAACTGCACGGTCGAGACATCATCACCGATGCTGGCCCCGTCCTGCGTGGCGTCATCACCGGCCTGGAACGGGGCACGACCGCCGCCGGTTCCACCTTCGACGCCCTGGTCGAACGGGTGGCTCGCATCTTTGCCTATGATCCCAACGAGCTGCGCCGCACCCACCTGGCCCTCGCCCCGGTCGAGACCGCCGTGGACCTCGACCGCCTGGCTCGCACCCTCGGCGTCCCCTTTACCGGCGAAAAAGCCACCTGGCAGCCCCACCACCTGCCCGCCGTGCTCGACTACCTGCCCGAAGCCGTCCCTCTGGGCATCTATGGGCGCGGACCCAACTGGCTCTACGCAGCCATAGCCTTGCTGGCCACGCCCGCTCCTTTCGTCCAGTTCGACGTGCGGCTGGGCTGGGTACGGGCGGCGTCGCTGCCCATGGGGACGCCCGACCCTGCGGCTCCGCTCCAGGTACAATTACACGAGTTCCCCGATCACATCCTCGTGGAAAGCTCTTTGCCCACCGCCTATCTGGACTATAGCCAACTGGAGACGCTGACAATGCCTCCCGTTCCCGCCGGCTTCGGCATCATCCTCAGTGGCAAACTGCCGCTTTGGCTTTACACCAGCCTGGCCATTACTTATCGCGCTGCCCCGTGGATCGCTGTTTACCAACCCCAGGTGGGCGCCGTCGTCATTTACTCTGCCGATCCGGCCTACACCGGCGGCGACGTTCTCCCCTTACCCCTCCCGCCGCCCCGCTAATTCCTCACCATAGCCTCCACGGCGACGGGAGATTCGCCATTTGCCATTCGCTACCCACTCCCCGTCCCCACCTGATCCGCCCGGCGCAGGGCCCGCGCCAGCAGCGCGTAGGCCAGGAACTCGCCATCTCGCTGCGGGTCGACGAACAAATCCTCTATTGACATCCGCGCCGGGTCCTCGCTCACGAACATCTCTCCCACGTCAAGCCCCGCCGCGAATTGGGACGGCAGCCAGGCTAACGTCTCGGCCACGGCCTCGCCGGACCCGGGGGCCAGTGCGTAGCGCCGGTACTCTCTGGTGAACGCCCCGTGATGCCGGGCGATGGCGGTAAAAGCAGCATTCAGCATCGGCTCGCACTCCCCCGCAGCCGCCGCCAACAACGGCGCAACCGCCACGGCCCCCTCGACGGCGTGCGGTGGCTTGCGGCCCAGGGCCCTCTGCTTCTCCTGGTGCAGCGGATTGCCCGGGTCGGAATCGGTGTGGGCGTAGAATCCAGGCGGGGCCGGCTGACCGATGGCCTGCTGATAGCGTGTTACCCACTCCTGCCAGCTCCGGTTGAGCTTGCCCACATCGTGAAAAAGCACCACCAGGTGCGCCACCCGCTCCACCACCCCCGCCGGCCAGCCAAAAGCACGCTCCAAACGGGCGGCTGCCGGGGCCAGTTCCGGCCAGGCCGTGCGCCGAAAAGCATCGT